>NZ_JAPFGX010000024.1:0-45282 GCF_059803575.1 Sphingomonas sp. URJC2 | reverse complement strand
GGCCAGCGGCGGCAGGCGGCGGCCGGACAGCGGCGCGGGCGGCGACGTGGGCGACGGATCGGCCGCGGGCGGCGATGCGGCGGCAAGAGCGGTCGTGACCATGGCTTAGACCGGCATGCTCATAATGTCCTTGTATGCGGACAGGATCTTGTTGCGGGCCTGCAGCGTCGCCTCGAAGGCGAGCGAGGCTTTCTGGCGGCTGAGCATCACCTGCGCGACATCCACCGTCTCGCCGCGCTCATAGGCTTCGCTCGCCGCCGACGCTGCCGACTGGGCGCGGTTGACCGACTGGAGCGCGGTCTCGAGCGTGCCGGCAAAGCCGGTTGCAGGCGGGGCCGCCGGCGACGCGATGCCGCCCGCCGCCGGGGCGGCAGCCCCGGTGGTCGCACGCTGGAGCGCGGCATTGCGTTCGAGGATCTGGGCGCGGATCGCCATCACCCGGTCGGCACCCGTCAGGCCGGCCACGCTCATGCCCAGGCGCTCCGCCGCGTGGCGACGGTCTCACCCGCCTCGCGCATCCGCGCCAGCCGGTAGCGCAATGTGCGCTCCGAAATCCCCAGCCGGCGCGCGGTTTCGGCGCGGTTGCCATTGCACTGCGCCAGCGCGTCGCGGATCGCCTGCACCTCGTGCAGCCGGACGATGTTGCCCAGCGTCGGATCGGCAGGGGCCGGGGCGCTGTCGGCCACGGTCGCCGCCACCTCTGCCGGGCGCGCCGACGGATCGAACACGATATCGGCCACGCCGATGCGGTCGCCCGCCGACAGCAGCAGCGCGCGCTGGATGACATTTTCCAGCTCGCGGACATTGCCGGGCCAGTCATGCCGGGCCAGCGCCGCCAGCGCCGCGTCATCGGGCCAAGGCAGGCTCTGCCGCTGGCCGGCATGGCGCAGGATCATCGTCGCGGTGAGCGCCGCCACGTCCTGCGGCCGCGTCGACAAGGCGAGCGTCGCCAGCGGAAACACGCTCAGCCGGTAATAAAGATCGGCGCGGAACCGCCCGGCGGCGACTTCGGCGGGCAGGTCGCGGTTCGCACAGGCGATTACGCGCACATCGACCGGCTCGGCCGCGGTCGCGCCCAGCGGCACGACCTCGCGCTCCTGCAGCACGCGCAGCAGCTTGGCCTGAAGGCCGAGCGGCATTTCGGCAATCTCGTCGAGCAGCAGCGTGCCGCCATCGGCGGCGCGGAAAAACCCCTGAGCCGGGGCGCTCGCGCCGGTGAACGCGCCTTTCACATGGCCGAACAGCAGCGCTTCGAGCATGGCTTCGGGCAGCGCCGCGCAGTTGACGGCGATGAACGGCCCGGCGGCGCGCGGCGAGCTGGCATGGATATGGCGGGCGATCACTTCCTTGCCGGTCCCGGTCGGGCCGTTGACCAGCACGGTGATGTCGCTTGCCGCCACCCGTTCGGCGAGCGCGCACAGCGCGAGGCTCCCCGGATCGGCGGCGGCGGGCGCATCGCCGCCGAGCAGCGCGGCGGCGAGATGATGGGAGAAATCCCGATCCTCGGGGCCATAGCCGAGCCGCGCCGGCGCACCGTCACGCGCCGGGACGAGAACGCGCCCGGCCCCCGCCATCAGCATCAGCGTCGTGCGCGGGGCGGGCGGGGCCTCACCCTCGGCGATCACGAAACGGTCGCCGGCACGCGGCCGGTCGCCCGCATAAGGCCGCACGTCCCGGCCCAGCCCCTTCAGCCAGGACAGGAGCTGCGGGTGCTGCCGCATCGCCTTGTCGGTGTGGAAGATGGTTCCCATCGTCTCGGCCCCCTTGTTCGAGGACCGGTATCCAAAAATGAGGTAAAACAGTCGTTAACGCTGATTTTTGTTCTACGCGCGCGCGTAGAGGCATTTTGGCAGGGCCGTGCGGGGCGGCGCGAAAAATCCGCTAAAGCCCGGGCGACATGCGCCGTTTTCTGGGGTGGCTGCTCTGGCTTCGCTGTCGTTCCTGCGACGATGAAGCGCGGCCGGACCACAGACGGAGACCGGACATGACTGTGATTTCGACCAACTCGGCGGCGCTCAGGGCGCAGAACGGCTCGCGCACCGCCCAGCTTTCGCTGCAGACCGCGATGGAGCGGCTGTCGACCGGCAAGCGCATCAACAGCGCGCGCGACGACGCCGCCGGCCTTGCCATCGCCAGCTCGATGACCTCGCAGA
The DNA here is from genome assembly GCF_059803575.1 of Sphingomonas sp. URJC2. NCBI lineage: Bacteria > Pseudomonadati > Pseudomonadota > Alphaproteobacteria > Sphingomonadales > Sphingomonadaceae > Sphingomonas > Sphingomonas sp. URJC2. Next base: position 43,129 of record NZ_JAPFGX010000024.1, on the reverse strand, counting down.
TCCGCGGCATGAGCCAGGCGATCCGCAACGCCAATGACGGCATTTCGCTGGCGCAGACCGCCGAAGGCGCGCTGACCGAAGTGACCAACATGCTCCAGCGCATCCGCGAACTCGCCGTCCAGTCGGCCTCGGGCACCTATAGCGACGATGACCGCGCGAACCTGCAAACCGAAGTCGCCGAACTGGGCGCGCAGATCGACGACATCATCGCCAACACCACCTTCAACGACGTCACGCTGTTCGGCACGGCCGATGTGACCGTGGACATCCAGACCGGTGCCGATGACGGCGACACCGTCACGCTCACCATCACCGGGCTTGATCTGTCGGATGCGACCGGCGCGGACATTTCCGATGCCGCCGATGCGGCGACCGCGCTCGGCGATGTCGATGACGCGCTGGCCGCGGTCAACACCACCCGCGCGTCGCTGGGCGCCGGGCAGAGCCGCCTGCAATCGGTGGTCAACAACCTGACCAACAACATCAACAACCTGTCCGACGCGCGCAGCCGCATCGAGGACACGGATTTCTCGGTCGAAACCACCAACCTCGCCAAGGCCCAGATCCTGAGCCAGGCGGCGACCGCGATGCTCGCCCAGGCCAATCAGAGCGCCTCGGGCGTGCTCAACCTGCTGCGCTGAGGCGCGGCAGCGATGTGACGTCGCGTTTGTTTCAGTAACCGTTGCGTAGCGGATACCACCCGGCCCCCGGCGCCCCCAACGCGCCGGGGGCCTTTGCATGTCTGGGACCGGGCATCGGATCGGGACGCGCAGCGGCGCACCGATGGTCGCGCTGGTGACGATGTTGCGGGGGGGGGGCGGCCGGAGGTGGGGGCGCGCGGCTCAGCCGGTCTGGCGGGCGAGCGCGTCCCGAAGCTTCTGGTGCGCGGCCTTTTTGATCTGGCAGATCCGCGCCGCGCCGACGCCCAGCACCTGGCCGATCTCCTCCAGATTCAGCTCCTCGACATAATAAAGCTGGATCACCTGCGCCTCGCGCGCCGACAGGGTGGCGATGGCGGCGGTCAGCGCGCGGTGCAGATCCTCCTGCTCCAGCGTCGCAAACGGGTCCGGCGCGTCGCTCATGAACCAGGGGCTGTCATCGGCATAGACGCCGTCGATCGGCTCCATCCGCACCGGCCGCGCATCGAGATAGTCGGTGCGCAGCCGGTCGCGCGTCACGCCCAGCCGTTCGGCCAGTTCGGCCTCGGTCGCCGGGCGGCCATAAGCGGCGGCGAGCGCCGCCTCCGCCTCGGCCAGTGCGCGCCGGCGGCGCATCGCGCCCCGGGTCAGTGTCGCCTGCCGGCGCAGCGCATCGATCATCGCGCCGCGGATGCGGGTCGCCAGATATTGGGCGAAGGTCACCTGACCGCGATCCTCGAAACTGGCGGCGGCCTCGACCAGCGCGACCAGCCCGGTCTGGATCAGATCCTCGACCTCGACCGCGTTCGACACCGAACCATAGACGTGCCAGGCGATGCGGCGGACGAGCGGCATGTGCGCTCGGATCATCGCCTCGTTGCCGGCGGGCCGGCCGGGACGGTCATAGACGAGCGGCATGATGGGGGCAGTGGCCATATCGGTTCCTCAGGCCGCGAGTTGCTGGGGCGCGCCGATCACGGCGACGACGTCGACCGGCTTGTCGTCCGGCACTTCGAGAAAGCTCATCACCGGCGTGTCGGGCAGCGCGGTCCTGACCAGCTTGCGCAGCGCGATACGGATGCCCGGCTGCACGATCAGCGCAAAGGGCCGCGCCTCGGCGATCAGCGGCTGCGCCGCCTGATGCAGCGAATCAAGGATGCGGCGGCCAAGCTCGGGATCGATCATGTGGCGGCGGGCGGGATCGGACCGCACCGCCTGCCCCAGCACGGCCTCCAGCCCGGCCTCGAGCGTCATCACGCGCAGCGGCTCGCGCGGGGCGCACAGCTTCTGGATGATCAGCGGGCCGAGATCGGGGCGGATCGCCTCTGCCAGCTCCTCGGCATCGAGCGTGCGCTGCGCGGCGACCGCGATCGCGGCACCGATGCGGCGGAACTCGCGGATCGGGATGTTTTCCGCCAGCAGCGCGCGCAGCACCTGGGTCAGCACGGTGAGCGGCACCGGATTGGGCGACAGCGAGGCGACCAGCTGCGCCGCCTGCTCCTTCAGCCGGTCGAGCAGGCTCTGCACCTCGTCGGGGCCGAGCAGATCGGCAGCATGGGTGCCGAGCAGATGATTGAGATGGGTGGCGATCACCGTGCCGCTGTCGACGACCATATAGCCCTGCGCGGTCGCCGCATCGGCATCGGCGGCGGCAATCCAGGTCGCATCAAGGCCGAAGGTCGGATCACGCGCCGCCCGGCCGCGCAGGCTGCCGACCGCCTGACCGGTGTCGAGCGCCAGCATCTCGTCGGGCGCGACCTCGTCCTCGCCCACGACCACGCCGTTGACGAGCACCCGGTAGCGATAGGGGGCGAGGCCGATATTGTCGCGCACCCGGACCTGCGGCACGACAAAGCCCAGCTCCTTCGACAGCTGACGCCTGACGCCGGTGATCCGCGCCATCAGCGGCGCGCCCGCGCGGTCATCGACCATCGGCACCAGCCCATAGCCGATTTCCAGATTGACCTGCATCGCATCGGCGACTTCCGACCAGTCGATGCGGCTGATGTCGGCGGGTTCCTCGGCCACCGGGGCGGGCGCGGCATCGGCGCGCGCCCTGGCACGGGCGAGCGCCCAGGCGGCAAGCCCGGCCAGCGCCGCCGCCGGCAGCAGCAACAGCCCCGGCATCCCCGGCAGCAGGCCGAGCAGGGCAAGGATGGCCGCCACCGGCGCCCAGGTGCGCGGGCTGGCGAACTGGCTGCCGATCTGGCCGGCAAGATCATGCGCGGAGGCGACGCGGGTGACGATCGCCGCCGCCGCGATCGACAGCAGCAGCGCCGGAATCTGCGCGACCAGCGCATCGCCGACCGCGAGCAGCAGATAGGCGCGCGCCGCATCACCGATACCCAGCCCGTGGCTCGCAACCCCGATCACCAGCCCGCCCAGCACATTGACGCCAAGGATCAGCAGGGCGGCGATGGCATCGCCCTTCACGAACTTGGACGAACCGTCCATCGAGCCGTAGAAATCGGCCTCGGTCGCCACTTCGACGCGGCGGGCCTTGGCCTCGTCGGGGGTGATCAGCCCGGCATTGAGATCGGCATCGATGGCCATCTGCTTGCCCGGCAGCGCATCGAGGGTGAAGCGCGCCGACACTTCCGACACGCGCCCCGCGCCCTTGGTGATCACCACCATGTTGATGATGACCAGAATGGCAAAGACGAGCAGGCCGACGACATAGTCGCCGCCGATCAGGAAGCTGCCGAACGCCTCGATCACATGGCCGGCGGCGGCATTGCCTTCATGCCCGTGGACGAGGACGACGCGCGTGGAAGCGACGTTGAGCGCCAGCCGGAACAGGGTGGCGAGCAGCAGCACGGTCGGGAAACTTGAAAAATCGAGCGGCTTTTCGGCGTTGAGCGCGACCATCAGCACCGCGACCGAAATCATGATGTTGAGGATGAAGAACAGGTCGAGCAACGCCGCCGGGATCGGCACGACCATCAGCAGGACGAGCAGCAGGATCCCCGCCGGCAGCGCGGCGACCCGGCCGGCGCGGCCGGCAAGCGCCGGGGTGAGTGTCAGGCTGGCCATGATCTCAGCCCCCCATGCCGGCAAGCATCAGATAGGCGAGCCGCGCCGTATCCGGCCGGGGGCGCAGCAGGCTGTCGCGCGTCCGCCCGCGCGCCAGCAGGTCATCCAGCGTGGTGCGCGCATCGGCATCGGCGGCGGCGGCGGGGGGCATCACCGCCCGCGCGAACCGGGCCGGCGGGGCGGCGGCAAGATCCGGCATCATGTCCGGCAAGGGATTGCCGCCCCCGGCAAGCCGGGCGCCGCGTTGCAGCCGCTCGGCAAAGCGGCCATGGATTTCGGCCACCGAACGCGCCCGGCCATCGGGGGCGAAGAACACGCCGCGATTGGCGGCGGCGGCGGCCGGGAACATCCGCGCCGCCGGCTGGTCGGGATCGCTGTCGAGCGCGGCGATGAAGCGGCGCGCGCCGCCCAGCCCGAGGAAATGGGCCATGTAGAGATCGGCCGGGCCCATATCGCGGCCGAAGCGCGCTTCCAGCTCGGCCTTGTTGTCGGCGGCATGTTCGGCCGCCATCAGCGCCGCCGTGCGCGGATCGCGGCGCAGGTCGAGGATCGCGCGGCGCAGGCCCGGATCGGCGACATGGAAGCGGCCGCCCGGCCCCGTGCTGATCGCCTCTGCCGCCCAGCCAAGGCCATGGGCCGCGCCGTGGCGCTGGACGATGCCCAGCCAGCTCTGGTCGATGAACTGGTACAGCCCCTCGGCGCTGCTGGTCGCGGCGCGCGCATCGGGGCGCATCGCCGATTCGACCTGCGCCTGACCGAGCAGATAGCTGAAATCCATGCCGGTCCGCGCCGCCGCCACCGCGATGGCGGAATGCACCCCGCCGGGCCGGTCCTGAACGCTGAAGCTGGCGATCGTCATGCACGCATCCCGTTGATTCGGGATCGGTTCAGCAAAGATCGTGCCAGAAAATCGTGCCCGAAACCGGCATGCTGGTCGGGGACGGCGCGGCGGCCCCTCAAGCCCCCAGGTCGCCGCACCGCCCCCGTGGCACCGCCCCGGTCGCGCACAGCGGCAGCGCGCCCGGACCGGCGACCCGTCCTCCTCCCCGCGGGCGACCGGGGGAGGAAGTCTCGTTCACGCCGCAGCGCGCGGCATGGATGGATTATGCCGCCGCCCGCGGCGCATAGGCGACCGGCATGGTGCCGGTCAGCGCCTCAAGCCGCTGGCGGACATTGGCGCTCATCAGATTGACATAGACCCGCGCCTGTTCGTTGAGCCGCATCGCCTGTTCGGCGAGCGCGCGTTCATCGGGGGTCAGCGGATTGTCCTGCCCCGAAGCGAGGAGCGCAATGCCGCGTTCCTTGATGTCGGTCGCCTCGGCCAGCGCGGCGATGTCGAACGCCCGGAGCGCCGCCAGTTCGGCGTTCAGCGAAGCGATCACCTGCGCCAGCGCATCAATCCTGCTCATCGCGTCGTGCCCATAGCATCTGTGCCGCGATCAGCCGGTCGGCGATTTTGGCAGGCGTGATCGGAAAGCGGCCCTCTTCGAGCGCGCGGCGAATCTCGGCAACCCGGTCGGCATCGACGGGCGGGCGGGCCGCCATCTCCCGCGCGGCGCGGCGCGTGTCGGCAAGCGCATCGGCGCGGGCGGCGGACGCCTGTTCGGGCTGACGGGCGGATGGCGCCCCCGGTCCGTTGATCGGGCCCACCCGCGTCAGGGCGGATTTGATGCTGATCGGATCCACCACCCCCTGCCTCCTTTGCCATGGTTGCCGGTCCTGAGGCTCAATACGGCCGGATCGGCGGGGGCTTTAACCGCGCGGCAAAGTTTTTTCAGCGCGCCGGCAGCAGCGCCCGCCCCGGCGCGACGGCGATCGCCTGAACGGGCGCGCGCGCGCCATCGACCTTGACGGCAATGCGCGCACCGGCGGCGGCATCGGCCATCGCGACGGCCTCGGCCGACACCGAAAATCCCGGCTGTTCGCTGGCGAGCGTCACCGGATCGCCGCGCCGGATCACCAGCTCGGCGGCGCGGGGCGCGGGCGGGGCGGCAGGCTGGGCGGCAGGCTGGGCGGCGGGACCGGCGGCCGCCACCGCACCTGCCTGCGGCCGGACGGCGACGAAGATCCGCCAGCCCCCGGCTTCGGGGCAGCGGATGATGATCGCGTCACGCGCGGCGGTGCGCCAGGCGAATTCCGGGCTGGACGAGCAGGGCCGCAGCCGCAGCCGCCGGTCGATGGGCGCGACCGGCCCCCCGGCCTCGCCCAGCCGGGCACCGGCGAAGATTTCGGCCGCATGATCGAGCACCGCCAGATCGGTGGCGGCGGGCGCGGCGGACAGGACGGCGGGGGCGATCAGCGCCAGCAACAGCATCGGAAACCTCCTCCTTGACGGGAACAGCCGGAATCGGGGCGCATCGCGCCGCTCACGGATCATAGGACACAGCCAGGGCGACATGGCGCGCCCCCGGCTCGACGATGGCGGCAAGGCGCAGCCGCGTGCGGTCGACGGGCACCACAAGGGCGACGGCCTCGGCGCGGGCGGCGGCGAGCGTCAGCCCTTCGTCGGGGCTGGCATGGCCGGTGATCAGGATCAGGCTGCGCGGATCGGCGGCGGCCTGCTTTGCCCAGTCGGCAAGCGCGGCGGACGCGGCGGGCGGCAGCGCGGCCGCGCCCGGCGCAAAGCCGCTCAGCCGGTTGGCCGCCACCGCGATGCGCGGGGCATTGCTGCCGCCAAAGGCATCGCGGATGCCGGCGGCGATGGCGGCGCGGCGCGGCGCGGAATCGCGCGCGCTCGCCTGAATGAGCACGAAAAAGCCGAGCAGCAGCAGCGACAGATCGGCCAGCGTCACCAGCCAGAGCGGGCGGGCGCGCGGCGGCATCAGGGTCGCCCCGGTCATGCCGCCGCCCCCCGGCGGGTGGACGGCAACTCACGCGCGGCAAAGGCGCGCAGCGGCGCGATCAGCGCGGCACGCCCGGCGGCCTCCGCCTCGGACAGCCGCGCCAGCCGCGCGGCCAGCGGCGCTGCGACCAGATTGGCGACCAGCGCGCCATAAAGCGTCGCCAGCAGCGCGACCGCCATCGCCGGGCCGATGGCGGCGGGATCGTCCATCCGGCGGAACAGCGCGACCAGCCCGAACAGGGTGCCGATCATGCCCATGGCCGGCGCGGCCTCGGCCGCTGCCAGCCACCAGCCGATGGCGATCCGGTGCCGGTCGGCGCGCGCCGCCTGCCGCGCCTCGGCCAGCGCCGCGACCTGATCGGGCGTCGCCCCGGCGGCGATGGCGGCGATGGCGGCGGCAATGTCGGGATCGGCAAGCGCGAGCCGGTCGATGGCCAGCACGCCGCGGTCGCGCGCGACGCGCTCCGCCTGCGCGAGTTGGGCGCGCACGGCGGCGGCGTCAAAGCCCGGCCGCACCAGCCGGCCAAGCGCGGCCAAGGCGCGCGCGGTATCGGCACGCGGCCCGCGCAGCAGCGTGGCGATCAGCGTGCCGCCAAGCACGACGCCAAATGCGATCGGATCGAACAGGAAGGACAGGCCGGTCATCGCCGGTTGAAAAGCAAGGGCCGGGCCAGTTGCCGCACGCGCCGGCCAACCGCGGCACAGCGGGGGCGCGCGCGCCGATATTTGCCGGGCAGGCGGCAAGGATCTGCCGCCCATTGCCGGTCGGGGCGGCAAAGCGAGGGGGCGGGGGAAGAGGCAGCCGGCAACAGCGCGCGCCACGGGCAAGGCCCGCCGCGTCGCATCAACCCCCATTATAGACGGTTTGGCACGGCTTTTGCTGATCCCCGGCTGAAAAACCGCGTGGCGGCCTGCGCCAGCCGGTTTCGGAGGAGCCATATGGCCATGGGCAATGATCTGTTCGGCGTGCACGGCACCGCGCTTGCGCTGCGTTCGCAGCGGCTGGGCCTGCTTGCCTCCAACATCGCCAACGCCTCGACCCCGGGGTACAAGGCGAAGGATCTGGATTTCGGCAGCGCGCTCGCCGCCGCCGGCAAGGGCGGCCTTGCCCCTGCCCAGGCGGGCGAGGCGGCGACCCGCTACCGCGTGCCGCTCCAGCCCTCGCTCGACGGCAACACGGTCGAGCTCAACACCGAACAGACGCTGTTTGCGGAAAATGCCGTCGCCTATCAGACGACCCTGTCGTTCCTGAACGGCCGCATCCAGACGCTCACCCGCGCGCTCAGGGGCGAATGACGATGGCCGGGCCGCGCAGCATCTTCGACGTCGCCGGGCGCGCCATGTCGGCGCAGCTGGTGCGGATGAACACCACCGCATCGAACCTTGCCAATGCCGGCGGCGTCGCCGGCAGCGAGGCCGGGGCCTATCGGTCGATCAAGCCGGTGTTCCGTACCAGCTACGATCAGGCGAGCGGGCTGGCGACCGTCGATGTCCAGCAGGTCGTCACCGCCGGCCCCGCCCCCACCCGCCGCCACGATCCGAGCCACCCGCTCGCCAATGCCGATGGCGATGTGTTCGAAGCCGCCGTCGATGAAACGAGAGAGCTGGTCGACATGATGGAAACCGCCCGCAATTATCAGAACAATGTCGAGGTGCTGCAGACGGCAAAGTCGCTGATCCTCGACACGCTGAAGCTTGGCCGGTGACGGCGATGACCAGCGTTGCAACCTTCGACCAGACGCTCGGCCAGCTCGGCATCCGGCGCAGCGGCATCGCCGGCGCGCCCGAGGTCAAGACCGAGCTTGAGGCGAACAGCCTGGGCCAGGATGCGTTCCTGAAGCTGCTGACCGAACAGCTGCGCAACCAGGACCCGTTCGAACCGGTCAAGAACGAGAATATGGTCGCCCAGATGGCGCAGTTCTCAAGCGTCGCGGGCATTTCCGACATGAATGCGACGCTGAGCGCCATGGCCGCGCGGCTGGATGCCGCCGGTTCGGCACAGGCGATCGCCTATGTCGGCAAGACCGTGCTGGTGGAGGGCGACACCGCCTTTGCGCGCACCGACGGCACGCTCGATGCGGTGCTGCCGCTGGCCGAAAGCACCGAGGATGCGACGGTCACGATCAGCGACCAGAATGGCACGCTGTTGAAGACGATCAGCCTGGGCGCGCAGCGGCCGGGCGAAACCGCGATCAGCTGGGACGGGCGCACCGACAGCGGCGCGCCCGCCGGGCCCGGCCCGTTCCGGATCAGCGCCAGCGTGATGCGCGGCGGCGCGCGGGTCGCCGCCCCGGTCAATGTCTGGGCGCCCGTCACGTCGATCAGCATGACCGGCAGCCAGCCGATGCTCAACCTTGCCGGGCTTGGCCAGCGGCCGCTCGCCGCCGTCCGCCAGGTCGCCTGACGCCCCCGGCCGTCCCCACTTTTTCGCACAGGAGCCACCCATGTCCTTCTACACCTCGCTGTCCGGCCTGCAGGGCGCCCAGACCGAGCTGTCGGCGATCTCGCACAATCTCGCCAATGTCGGCACCAACGGCTTCAAGCGCAGCCGCGTCGAGTTTGGCGATGTGATCGCCTCGACCGCGACCAAAAGCCCGACCCAGATGATCGGCTCGGGTTCCTATGTGAAGGGCGTGCGCCAGCAATTCGCGCAAGGCGGCCTGCAGCAGTCGGGCTCCGCGCTCGACCTTGCGGTGTCGGGCGAGGGGTTTTTCGTCGTGAAGCCCAATCCCAACACCAGCGAAGTCGCCTTCACCCGCAACGGCGCGTTTTCGGTGTCGGCCGACCGGTTCGTCGTCGATGCGCAGGGCGCGTCGGTGCAGGTCTATCCGGTCGATGGCAGCGGCACCGTGGTGTCGACCGGGCTGAATTCGACCGTGTCGCTGCGCCTGCCGCAGACCAATGGCACGCCGCGCCAGACCACCGAGGCGCGGGTGTCGGTCAATCTGTCGGCCAACTCGCCGGTGCCGTCCGCCGATCCGCGCTGGACGGCGGCCAGCCCCTATGCGTTCAGCCGCTTCGATCCCGACACCTATAACTTCTCCGCCTCGACCGTGATCTATGATTCGGTCGGCAATCCGATGACGCTGACGAATTACTATGTCCGCGAGACCTCGCCGGGCGGGGCCGCGCCGACCAGCGAGTGGCGGGTCTACAGCTTTGTCGGCGACCAGCAGCTGTCGGCCAACCCGGCCCAGCCCAGCCCGGCCCAGCCGCTGACGCTCAGCTTCGATGCCAATGGCAATCTGCTGACCCCCGCCGGGCCGACCAATTTCGCCACCTTCCAGCCGGTCGGCGCGGCACCGCAGGACATGGTGATCGATTTCTCGGTCGCGACCACGCAGCGTCCCTCGGCCTCGACCATCGTCGCCCAGACCCAGAATGGCGAGCCGATCGGCCAGCTCGAAGGGGTGACAGTCGATGCGAACGGGCTGGTCCGCGCCAGCTTCTCGAACGGCGCGGTCGAACCGCTCGGCAAGATGGTGATGGCGCGCTTCGCCAATCCGCAGGGGCTGCGCCAGCTTGGCAACAGCTATTGGTCGGCCTCGGGCCTGTCGGGCGAACCCGATGTCGGCGAGGCCGGTCAGGGCGGCTTCGGCAGCCTGCTTGCCGGCGCGATCGAGCGGTCCAACGTCGACATCACCGAGGAACTGGTCGGGCTGATCGCCGCGCAGCGCAACTTCCAGGCGAATGCCAAGGCGATCGATACCGCATCGAACCTTGCCCAGACGATCATCAACATCCGCAACTGACGGGGCTGAGAAAGGACGCGGCCGATGGACCGGCTTGTCTACACCGCCTATTCGGGCCTGCGCGGCCGGATGGCCGCCCAGGCGGCGATCGCCAACAACATGGCGAACGCGACGACGACCGGCTTTCGCGCCGACAAGGTGCAGTTCGAACAGCTGACGCTGGCGGGCGCAGGCCATGCCGCGCGCGCGCCGACATCCGAAGAGGTGATCGATGCCGACCGGCGGCCGGGTGCCGTCGTCCAGACCGGCCGGCCGCTCGACATCGCCGTGTCGGGCGAGGCCTGGCTGGCGGTGCAGGCCGCCGATGGCAGCGAAGCCTATAGCCGGCGCGGCGACCTGACCATCGCGCCGTCGGGCGCGCTGCAGAATGGCGAGGGCATGGTGGTGATAGGGAGTAACGGCCCGATCACCCTGCCGCCCGCCGCGCGCGTGTCGATCGCCGCCGATGGCACGGTGCTGATCGTACCGCCGGGCGGCGAGGGCCAGCCGCCCCAGCCGGTCGACCGGCTGAAACTGGTCGATCCGCGCGGCAGCGAAACGGTGAAAGGGCTGGACAATCTGCTGCACGTCAAAGGCGGCGGCGCCCTGCCCCAGGATCTGGATGCGACGCTGATCGCCGGATCGCTCGAACAGTCGAACGTCAACCTGACCGACACGCTTGTGCAGATGATCGAGAATCAGCGCGGCTACGAAGTGCAGGCCAAGCTGCTGTCGAGCGCGCGCGACATGGACGAAAGCGGCGCATCGCTGATGCGCCTGCCGCAATAAGGAACCCCCGGCATGACCAGCCCCGCCATGCACATCGCCCGCACGGGCCTTGACGCGCAGAACGAACGGATGCGCGTGATTTCGAACAATCTCGCCAATGTGAACACCACCGGGTTCAAGCGCGACCGCGCCCAGTTCGCGTCGCTCGCCTATCAGGTCGTCACCCAGACGGGCGCGCCCTCGACCAGCGAGACGCGCTATGCGGTCGGCCTCAACCTCGGCACCGGCGTGCGCATTCAGGGCACGGCGCGGATCGAGACGCAGGGCGCGCTGGCGACCACGGGCAATGCGCTCGACCTTGCGCTCGATGGCGACGGCTATTTTCAGGTGGCGATGCCGGGCGGGCAGGTCGCCTATACCCGCGCCGGCAATCTCGCCCGGTCGGCCGAGGGCATATTGGTCACCGCCGAAGGCTATGCGGTGCAGCCCGCGATCACCATTCCCGAAGGGGCGGGATCGATCACCATCGGCGTCGACGGCACGGTGTCGGCCCAGCTGCCGGGCCAGACGCAGGTGCAGCAGCTCGGCCAGATCCAGGTCGCGATCTTTCCCAACCCCGCCGGTCTCCAGCCGATGGGCGACAATTATCTGCTCGAAACCGCGGGCAGCGGCGCGGCCAATATCGGCGTCGCCGGCCAGCTTGGCCGCGGCACCATCCGGCAGGGGACGCTTGAGGGATCGAACGTCAATGTCGTCGAGGAGCTGGTCGACATGATCGAGACCCAGCGCGCCTATGAGGTCAACTCCAAGATGATCTCGGCCGCCGACCAGATGCTGCAATATGTCAACCAGAACCTCTGACATGCCCCCCGCCCGTCCCGTCTGCCTCGCATGGCTGCGCGTCGCCGCGCTGCTGGCCATCGGCGCGACCGCCGTGCCGGCAGCGGCGGGCGGCCTGCCCTTCGGCCTCGGCCGCAAGGGGCCGCCGGTCGATTATGCCGCGACGCCGCCGCAGCCGGCCGCACCGCCCGCCAATGGCGCGATCTTTCAGGCGGCAAATGGCTATGCCGGGCTGCACGAAGGCCCGCGCGCCCGCGCCGTCGGCGACATGCTGACGATCCTGCTCGTCGAACGCACGGTCGCGCAGAAAGCGGTCGAATCGCGCAGCGGCCGCGACGGCTCGCTCGGGCTGACCCCGCCCGCCTCCGGCCCGCTCGCGCTGTTCGCACCCGGCGAGGCGCGCGCCAGCGGCACCCAGGCGTTCGAGGGCCAGGGCAGCGCCGGCCAGTCCAACAGCCTGTTCGGCGATGTCAGCGTGACCGTTGCCGAAGTCTATCGCAACGGCACCATGCGCGTGCGCGGGCAGAAGCTGATGACGCTCAACCGCGGCGAGGAATGGGTGCAGATCGAAGGCATTGTCCGCGTGGCCGACATCGATCTCGACAACCGCGTGCTGTCCAGCCGGGTCGCCGATGCGCGCATCACCTATGCCGGGCGCGGCGACCTGCAACGCCAGAGCCGGCCCGGCTGGCTGCAACGCTTCTTCTCTCTGGTGAGCCCGTTCTGATGCACCTGCGCCCCCTCATCTGCCTCATCATCGCGGCGCTGGCCGGGTTCGGCGGCGTGCCGGCCCATGCCGAACGGATCAAGGATCTGGGCGGCTTTCAGGGCGTGCGGCCCAACCAGCTGGTCGGCTATGGCATCGTCGTCGGCCTTGCCGGCACGGGCGACGACAATCTGGAGTTCACCGTCCAGTCGATGAAGGGCGTCGCCGCCCGGTTCGGCCTCAACCTGCCGCCGCAGCTCAACCCTGCGCTCAAAAATGCGGCGGCGGTGATGATCACCGCCGAACTGCCCGCCTTTGCCAAGCCGGGCCAGCGCATCGACGTGACGGTATCGGCCATCGGGCGGGCGAAATCCCTGCTCGGCGGGTCGCTGCTGATGGCCCCGCTGCTGGGCGCTGACGGGCAGATCTATGCGATGGCGCAGGGGTCGCTCGCGGTCGGCGGGCTGGGCGTGCAGGGCAATGACGGATCGCGGGTGACGGTGAACGTCCCGTCCTCCGGTCGGATTCCCGACGGGGCGACGGTCGAGCGCGCGGTCGACACCGGCTTTGCCAGCGCGCCCGAGCTGGTGTTCAACCTCACCAAGGCCGATTTCACCACCTCCGAACGGGTGGCGCAGGCGATCAACGACCGGCTGGGCGCGGGCACCGCGCGCACGATGGACGGGGTATCGGTCGCGATCCGCGCGCCGCAGGGCGAGGATGTGCGCACCGCGCTGATGAGCGAGATCGAGAATCTGACCGTGGTCGCCGCCGAGCCGCGCGCGCGCGTGATCGTCAATGCCCGCACCGGCACGGTCGTCATCAACGCGGCGGTGCGTGTCGGCCCGGCGGCGGTCACGCATGGCCGGCTGACGGTCAGGATCGACGAAGCGCCGCGCATCGTGCAGCCCGAACCCTTTTCGCAGGGCGAAACTGCGCTGGAGCCGTCGAGCAACGTGCAGGTGGCCGAGGAACGCAACCCGATGTTCCTGCTCGATCCCGGGCCGCGCCTTGCCGACATCGTCAAGGCGGTGAACGGCATCGGCGCCTCGCCCGCCGATCTGGTCGCCATCCTCGAAGCGCTGAAGGAAGCCGGCGCGCTCAAGGCGGAGCTGATCGTCCTGTGACCGCCATCCCGTCCCCCGCCCCGTTCACCGCGCCCGCCGGTGCAACCCACGTCGATGACTCGCGGCTGGCGACGCGCGCCAATCTCGACCAGGCAGCGGCGCGGTTCGAGTCGCTGTTCATCGGCATGATGCTCAAGTCCGCGCGCGCGGCCAGCCTTGGCGACGGGCTGCTCGACAGCGAGGCGATGACTCAATTTCGCGACATGCAGGACGTTCATATGGCCGAGACCATGGCCCACCGCATGCCGATCGGCATCGGCCGCGCGCTTGCCGATTTTCTGGCGCGGGGCCGGCCCGATCTGGCCGGGGCGACGGGCGGTGAGGACATGGCGGCGAGGGAGACGGGCGGATGAGCGACCTGCTGTCGATCGGGGCCAGCGGGGTGCGCGCCTATCAGGCCGCACTCGACGTGACGGGCCAGAACATCGCCAATGCGGCGACCCCCGGCTATGCGCGCCGGGGCGTGCAGCTGAACGAGATCGGCGCCGGGCCGGGCCGGCAGCTGCTGTCGGCCCCCACCCAGACCGGCAGCGGCGTGATCGTCGGCAGCATCACCCGCTCGGCCGATGCCTATCGGGCAGAAGCGGTGCGGACGAGCAGCAGCGAGGCCGGGCGCACCGATGCCGGCATCGCCTGGCTGGAACGGATCGAACGGACGCTGAGCGCGGCCGACATTGGCGGCGCGCTGACGCAGTTTTTCACCACCGCCGAGGGCATTGCCGCCGATCCGACCGCGACTGCGCCGCGCACCGCGATGATCGAGGCGGCACGCGGCGTCGCCTCGGCGATGGCGCTGGCCGACACCGGCCTTGCCGCTGCCGCCGCCGACCTTGCCGACACCGCAGGCGCGGCGATTGCCGAGCTGGACGGGCTGGCCGCGAGCCTTGCCGGCACCAATGCCGGGCTGGCGCGGGTGCGCGCCGGAAGTGCCGAACAGGCGCGGCTGATGGACGAGCGCGACCGGCTGCTCGACCGCATGGCCACGCTCGGATCACTGCACGCGACGGTGGACGACCGGGGGGCGGCGACCGTGCGGATCAACCACGCGACCGGGCCGGTGCTCGTCGCCGGCACGGCGGCGGCGCGGCTGACCGGCGCGGTCAATGCCTCGGGCGATCTGGGGATCACGCTGCAGGGGAGCGGCGGGCCCGAAGCCGTGCAGTTCCGCGCCGGGATGCTGGGCGGGCTGGGCGATGCCGGGCTGCGCATCGCCGATCAGCGCGGCGCGATCGCCGCGATGGCCGAACGGCTGAAGACCGATGTCAACCGTGTGCAGGCCGAGGGGCTGGGGCTGGACGGCCAGCCGGGGGCGGAGCTGTTTGCGATCAGCGACGGGCTGCTGACGGTCACCGCCATCGCCCCGCGCCAGATCGCGGCGGCACGGCCCTGGACGGTGGGCGCGGACAGCGGGAATGGCGGCACCGCCGGGCTGACCGCGACCGGCGCGGGGGCCGCGACCACGACCCGCCTCCGCATTGCCGCCGGGACGATCACCGCCATCGATCCCGCGACCGGCGCGACCATCGCCAGCGCACCCTATGTCGCCGGCCAGCCGGTGACGCTTGCCGGCCTGTCGCTCACCCTGACCGGCCAGCCGCGCGACGGCGACAGCTTCACCGTCACCGCAACCGGCCCGGGCAGCCGCGACAATGGCAATCTTGCCGGCTTTGCCGCGCTGCGCCGCACCGCCGGGCATGAACGCACCGCCGACGAAATGGTCAGCGCCAATGCCGCCACGCTTGCCGCGCGGCGCGACATGGCGGCGGCACAGCGCGCGATCCTCGACGGCGCGGTCGCCGCGCGCGACGCGGTGTCGGGCGTCAATCTCGATGCCGAGGCGGTCGAGCTGATCCGGTTCCAGCAGGCCTATCAGGCGTCGAGCCGCATCATCCAGGTGTCGCGCGACATTTTCCAGTCGCTGCTCGACGCCGTCTGAGGGAGGCACATATGCAGATCGGCACCGCCCAGCTGTTCGACCGTGGCAGCCGCCAGCTTGCCACCCTGTCCACGGGCGCGGCGCGGCTGCAGGAGCAGATCGCGACCGGCAAGCGCATCCAGACCCCGTCCGACGATCCGGTCGCCGCCGCGCGGCTCGCCCGGCTGGCGCGCACCGATGCGAATGACGCCCGCTATCTCGACAATGTCGGCCTTGCCGCCAGCCTGCTCGATCAGGCCGATGCCGCGCTGGCGTCGATCCAGACCCAGGTGCAGCGCGCCCGCGAACTGGCGACCAGCGCGGCCAATGGCACGCTCGCCGATCAGGACCGGGCGGCGATCGCCGCCGAGCTGCGCGCGATCCGCGACGATCTGTTCCGGCTGGCCAACAGCAACGATGCGCGCGGCACGCCGCTGTTCGCCGGATCGGCGGACGGCCCCGCCTTTGTGCAAGGGGCCGATGGCCGGATCAGCTATGCCGGGGCCGGCGCGCCGCCCGCCATTCCCATCGCCCCC
This sequence comes from Sphingomonas sp. URJC2, assembly GCF_059803575.1. Taxonomy (NCBI): domain Bacteria; kingdom Pseudomonadati; phylum Pseudomonadota; class Alphaproteobacteria; order Sphingomonadales; family Sphingomonadaceae; genus Sphingomonas; species Sphingomonas sp. URJC2. Next base: position 27,032 of record NZ_JAPFGX010000024.1, on the reverse strand, counting down.
GGCCAGACCATCGCCACCGGCGAAACCGGCGACCGGGTGTTCGGCAACCTTCCGGCCAGCGGGCAGACGACCGATCTGTTCGCGGTCATCGACGATCTCGCCGCCGCGCTTGCGCCTGCGGGCGGCGGCACGCCCGCCGATCTGCGCGCGCGCCTCGACGCCGGGCTGGAAGGGCTGGGCGCGGCCGACCGGCAGGTGGCCGGCGCGCGCGCATCGGTCGGCGCACGCGGCGCGCGCGCCGAGCTGGAACGCGAACGGCTGACCCGCGCGCGGATCGACACCGACGTGCTGCGCGGGACGATCGAAGGCGTCGATGTGCAGGCGGCGATCGTCGACCTGCAGAAAACGATGGTGACGCTGCAAGCCGCGCAGGCCAGCTTCACCCGGCTCTCCCAGCTCAGCCTGTTCGATCTGCTGCGCTGAGGGGTTTGTCTGTGCCGCGCGGGAGGTTTTTGTGCCGCGCGTTAGGGCGCGGGGGCGTTGTTCTTTGTGCGGCTCACGCCGCAAGGGCGGCACCGGCCCGCACCCCCACCCGGCCTCCCCACGGCAGGTTACGCTATGGGAGGCCGGGTGGAGGTGCAGGCCGGTGCCGTTCTTCCCAACAAACGGCTCCCGGCTCACGCTCCCCGCCATTGCTTTAGGCCCTGATTAACCACCATTTTTCCTCAAGCCTCCGGCCATCCTGCCGTTTGATCTGCCGGGGCCCGCGAGGGGCGGTTCCCGGCGGATGGAGGCGAAGACCCGATGATCCCGGCAATCGGCCTGGTGGTGCTGCTCGTCATGGTGTTCGGCGGTTTTGCGATCACCGGCGGGGCGCTCGGCCCGGTGCTGCACGCGCTGCCGCACGAAATGCTGATCATCGGCGGCGCGGCGGTGGGCGCGCTCATCATCGGCAATTCGGTCAAGGATCTGAAGGCGCTGGGCGTCGCCATCGCGCAGGTGTTTCGCGGGCCGACCTATGCCAAGCGCGATTTTCTCGACGTCATCTTCCTCGTCTCGCGGCTGATGCGGCTGTTGCGCACCGAAGGGCCGGTGGCGCTCGAACCGCATGTCGAGGATCCGAAATCGAGCGCGATCTTCGCCGAATATCCCCGGCTGCTCAAGGACGAGGCGCTCGTCCATCTGATCGCCGACACGCTGCGGCTGGTCGTCGTCTCGTCCGGCACTCTCGATGTCCATGCGGTCGAGGATGTGGTCGACAATGCGATCCGCACCCATCACCATCAGGTGATGCAGCCGGTCAGCGCGCTGCAATCGCTGTCGGACGCGCTGCCCGCGCTCGGCATCGTCGCGGCGGTGCTGGGCGTGGTCAAGACGATGGGCTCGATCGATCAGCCGCCGGCGATCCTGGGCGGCATGATCGGATCGGCGCTGGTCGGCACCTTTCTGGGCGTGCTGCTCGCCTATGGCATTGTCGGCCCGCTCGCCAACCGGCTGCGCCAGCTGGTCGAGGCGGACACCGCCATCTATCAGACGGTCAAGCAGATCATCATCGCCTCGCTGCACGGCCATCCGCAGCCGCTGGTGATCGAAGCCGCGCGCTCGGGCATCAAGCATGAGCTGCAGCCAAGCTTTGCCGAGGTGTTCGACGGGCTGAGGGGCCGCTGAGGCGATGGCCGCCCGCCGCCTCGTCCCCCCGCCCGCCGGCTCGAACGAGCCGCCGCGCATCATCGTCCGCAAGGTGATGGCCGAGGCGCATGACGGCCATCATGGCGGCGCGTGGAAGGTCGCCTATGCCGATTTCGTGACCGCGATGATGGCGTTTTTCCTGCTGCTCTGGCTGCTCGGCGCGACGACCGAGAAGCAGCGCAAGGCGCTTGCCGATTATTTCGCGCCGACGCTGGTCGAAACGCGCCAGAACAGTGCCGGATCGAACGGGCTGCTGGGCGGATCTTCGCTGGTGGACAAGGACAATTATCCCCACCGCGCCGCGCAGACCGGCACCCGCGCGATGACCGTGCCGCTGTCGGCGGCCGGCGGCGAGCGCGAGGGCACGGGCGACAAGGGATCGCTGCGCGCCGATGCGCCGTCGGCGGTGCGCGCGGAGGATCAGAAGAACTTCACCCGGCTGCGCGAACAGCTGGCGCGCCGGCTGGCGGCCGATCCGCGGTTCGCGCGGGTCAGGCGCAACATCCGCTTCGTGCCGACGCGCGACGGGCTGCGCGTCGACCTGATCGACAATGCCGATTATTCGATGTTCGCGCTCGGCACGACGGCGCTCAACCGCGAGGCGGCCGAGCTGGTCGACACCGTCGCCCGTGCGGTCGCGCCGCTTGGCAACCGCATCGCCATTCGCGGCCATACCGACAGCCTCGCCTATGGCGATCCGCGACTGATGAACAACTGGATGCTGTCATCGGGCCGGGCCGAGGCGACGCGCCGCCGGCTGGCGCTGGGCGGTGTCGCCGAAATGCGCTTTTCGCGCATCGAGGGGGTGGCCGACCGCGAACCCTATGTCACCGGCCAGCCCGGCGATCCGCGCAACCGGCGGGTGTCGGTGACGCTGCTCTACCGGGGCGGCTGAGGGGGCGTTTGCGCGGGCGGGGGCGCGGGGGGACGCTTTTGCACCGGCCCGCGCCCCGCCCGATTCCCCTGCGCCTGAAAGCGCATTAGGGCGGGGCCATGCGCCGCTTCATCGTGTCGATCCTGCTGATGGCCTTTGGCACCGGCGGCCATAGCGGCGAGGCACCGCGCCCGCTGTTGCGGCCGGGGGCGCGAATCACCGCCACGCCGGTCATGCTCGACCCGGCCGATCCGCGCCGCACCCGCATTGGCCCGCTGGTCTTTCTCGGCGGCTGGCGGCTCGACAGCCCGGACCGGGCCTTTGGCGGCTGGTCGGCGATGATCGCCCGGGGCGGGCGGCTGCTGCTGGTCAGCGATGGCGGCGGCGTGTTCGGGATGGCGGCGGCGGGCGGGCAGCTCGCCGATGCGCGGGTCGGCGACCTGCCGGCAGGGCCGGGCAGCGGCTATCTGAAGGCGGAGCGCGATTCGGAGGCGATGGCCGTCGATCCCGCCACCGGCACGCTCTGGGTGGCGTTCGAGCAGCAGCACGGCATCTGGCGCTATGCCCCCGGCCCCGGTGGCGGGCCGGCGCGGGCGACCGGCATGGTGCCGATCCGGCCGCGCCGGCCCTGGCCGGAAAATGGCGGGGTGGAAGCGATGACCCGGCTGGTCGATGGCCGCTTCCTGCTGTTTGCCGAAGGCGGGCTGACGCAATCGGGCGGCCGCGATGCGCTGCTTTATCCGGGCGATCCGGTGACGGGGGTGCAGCCGCTGGCGTTTTCCTATCGCCCCGCGCCCGGCCACCGGGTGACCGATGTCGCGCAGCTGCCCGACGGGCGCATCCTGATTCTCGAACGGCGGGTCGGCTGGCCGATGACAGCGCTGATCGCGATTGCCGATCCCGCCACCATCAAGGCAGGCGCGACACTGGCATCAACGGTGATCGCGCGGCTCGCTCCGCCCGTCATCAGCGACAATTACGAGGCGCTGGCCATCACCCGCGAAGGCGATGCGACGATCCTGTGGGTGGCGAGCGACGACAATCATATGCCCGTCCAGCGCAGCCTGCTGCTCCGTTTCCGCTGGGACGAGACGCAAGGCTGATCCCAACACGAAACGCCGGCCGGGCAGATGCCCGGCCGGCGGCGTGACACTGTTCAGTGCTGGGTTCAGTGCTGGGGCGCAGGTGGCGCGGCTCAGGCCGCGACCTGAACCTTCTTCAGCTCGCGCTTCAGCTTGCGCGCCGTCGGCCCGAGCTTGTCCTCGCTGGTCTTCAGCAGCCAGTTGTCGAGGCCGCCGACATGTTCGACGGAGCGCAGACCGTGCGTCGAGACGCGCAGCTTCACGCTGCGGCCAAGGGCATCGGAGATCAGCGTGACATTCTGCAGATTCGGCAGGAACGTCCGCTTGGTCTTGTTGTTGGCGTGGGAGACATTGTGGCCCACCTGCCGGCCCTTGCCGGTCAGCTCGCAAATGCGCGACATGTGATCTTCATCCTGGAACGGGTTGCCCGGAAAGCGGCGCGCATAAACCCATACCCGCCCGGCGTCAACCGCACCCCGGCCGGATGCCGGGTCCGGCCGCAACCGGCAGGGCGCTGGTTCGTTGGTCCGCCACCAGCTGAAAGGAACAGTCCATGCGCGCTGCACTCGCCGCCATCGCCATCATCGCCCTGGTGCTGATCGGGGCCATCGCCACCGGCTTCATCGACATCGACCAAACGCAAAAGGCAAGGCTGCCCGAGGTGAAGGGCGGCCAGCTGCCCGCTTATGAAGCCGATGTCGGCGATATCGACGTCCGCACCAGAAACACGACCGTGGAAGTGCCGGTGATCGACATCGATTCGGCGCGCGACGACCGCGCCGAGGACGGCGGCAACAGCGCCAGGGACCGCGATTCGCGCTGACAAGGCCGGACCGTCCGGCCGGGATTTGACAGCCGCCCGCCCGGCCCGGCATGGCCGCGGCCATGTCTTTTCCCATGCCCGAGCCGATGCGCCGTGCGCTTGCCTGTGCGCGGGCAGCGGCCGAGGCGGGCGAAGTGCCGGTGGGGGCGGTCATCACCCGCGCGGGCAAGGTGCTGGCCGAGGCCGGCAACGAGACGCGGCGCCGCGCCGATCCCACCGCCCATGCCGAAATCGTGGCGATTCGCGCGGCGGCGGCACTGCTGGGCGCGGAACGGCTGGGCGATTGCGACCTTTGGGTGACGCTGGAGCCGTGCGCGATGTGCGCCGGGGCGATCGCCCATGCGCGAATCGCCCGGCTTTATTATGCGGCGGCTGATCCCAAGGGGGGCGGCGTCGATCATGGCGCGCGGGTGTTTTCGCACCCCACCTGCCATCACCGGCCCGAAATCTATGCCGGGATCGGCGAGACCGAAGCCGCGACGATGCTCCGCGACTTCTTCGCGCAGCGGCGGTAGTTTTTTTCTGCATCCCGGCCTAGACCGGCGCCCAAGGAGCAGAACCGATGAACGCCACATCCATCGCCCGGCTGCGCTGGGATGATCCGCTGCTGATCGACGATCAGCTGACCGAGGAAGAACGCGCGATCCGCGACATGGCCCATGGCTATGCGCAGGACCGGCTGCTGCCGCGCGTCGTCGCGGCGTTCCGCGACGAAGTGACCGACCGGGCGATCTTTGCCGAAATGGGCGAGCTGGGGCTGCTCGGCGTCACCCTGCCCGAAGATTATGGCTGCGCGGGCGCATCCTATGTCGCTTACGGGCTGGTCGCGCGCGAGGTCGAACGGATCGATTCGGGCTATCGCTCGATGATGAGCGTGCAAAGCTCGCTGGTCATGTATCCGATCCATGCGTTCGGCAGCGAGGAGCAGCGCCGCCGCTACCTGCCCCGGCTGGCGCGCGGCGAACATGTCGGCTGTTTCGGCCTGACCGAGCCGGATGCGGGCTCGGACCCCGGCGGCATGCGCACCCGCGCCGAGAAGATCGATGGCGGCTACCGGCTGACCGGGTCCAAGACCTGGATTTCCAACGCCCCCTTTGCCGATGTGTTCGTGATCTGGGCCAAATCGGACGCCCATGGCGGGGCCATTCGCGGCTTTGTGCTGGAAAAGGGCATGGCCGGACTGACCGCGCCCAAGATCGAGGGCAAGCTCAGCCTGCGCGCCTCGACCACCGGCATGGTGATGATGGACGGGGTCGAGGTCGGCGAGGATGCGCTGCTGCCCGGCGTCGAAGGGCTGAAGGGTCCGTTCAGCTGCCTCAACCGCGCGCGCTACGGCATTTCCTGGGGCGCGATGGGCGCGGCCGAGGATTGCTGGCACCGCGCCCGCGCCTATACGCTTGAACGCAAGCAATTCGGCCGGCCGCTCGCCGCCACCCAGCTCATCCAGAAAAAGCTTGCCGACATGCAGACCGAAATCGCGCTCGGCCTGCAGGCGAGCCTGCGGGTCGGGCGGCTGTTCGACGAAGGCCGGGTCGCGCCCGAGATGATCAGCCTCGTCAAGCGCAACAATTGCGGCAAGGCGCTCGATGTCGCGCGGATGGCGCGCGACATGCACGGCGGCAACGGCATTGCCGAGGAATATCATGTGATGCGTCACCTGATGAACCTGGAGACGGTCAACACCTATGAGGGCACGCATGACGTCCATGCGCTGATCCTCGGGCGGGCGCAGACGGGGCTGAATGCCTTTTTCTGAGGCTGAAGGACCGGCCGCCCCTGCCGCCCCCCGGCCGCTGGCCGGGGTGAAGGTGCTCGAACTGGCGCGCATTCTGGCCGGCCCCTGGGCCGGGCAGATGCTCGCCGATCTGGGCGCGGACGTCATCAAGGTCGAACGGCGCGGCGCGGGCGACGACACGCGCGGCTGGGGTCCGCCCTTCGTCACCGGGGCCGATGGCGCGCCGATCTCGGCCGCCTATTTCCACGCCTGCAATCGCGGCAAACGCTCGATCACCGCGGATTTCGACGATCCCGCCGACCGGGCGCGGCTGGCCGAACTGGCGGCCGGGGCCGATATCGTCATCGAGAATTTCAAAACCGGCGGGCTGGTGCGCTACGGCCTTGATGCCGAAACGCTGACGGCGGCCCATCCCCGGCTGATCTATTGCTCGATCACCGGCTTTGGCCAGACCGGGCCTTATGCGGCGCGCCCCGGCTATGACTATCTGATCCAGGCGATGGGCGGGCTGATGAGCATCACCGGCGAGCCGGGGCGCGAGCCGCAGCGCGTCGGCGTCGCGGTGGTCGATCTGTTCACCGGCACCTATGCGACCAGCGCCATTCTGGCCGCGCTCCACCGCCGCCACGACACCGGGCGCGGCGCGGTGATCGACATGGCGCTGTTCGACGTGCAGGCGGCGATGCTCGCCAATCAGGCGATGAACCATCTGGTCGGCGGCGATGTGCCGGGGCTGATGGGCAATGCCCATCCCAATGTCGCCCCCTATCAGCCCTTTCCGACGCAGGACGGGCACGTGATCGTCGCAGTGGGCAATGACGGGCAATTCGCCCGATTTGCCCGCATCATCGGCCTGCCCGAACTGGCCGAGGATCCCGCATTTGCGACCAATGCCGGGCGCATCGCCGCGCGCGCGCGGCTGGTGCCGCTGATCGCCGCAGCGACGGCGCGGATGCCGCGCGCGACGCTGCTGGCGGCGATGGCCGAGGCCGGCGTGCCGGGCGGCCCGATCAACGACATCGCCCAGGCGCTCAGCGATCCGCAGGCGGTGGCGCGCGGGCTGGTGCGTCCGCTCGCCGCGCCGCATGTCGCGGGCGGCACGCTGCCGCAGGTGCGCGGGCCGATGGTGATCGACGGCGTGCCGATGATGGCCGAACGCGCCCCGCCGATGCTGGGCGCGGACGACGCCGACTGGCGCTGGCGCTGAAGCATTTTCAAGCCGGGTGGACTCACCCGGCGACTGAGAAAATGCGGCAAATCAAAGGCCTGAAGCGGTCTCGCTGCGGGCGGAGTGATGCGGCGGGGATCACCCCCGCCGCCGCATCAGCCCTTCCTGCGTGACGCTGGCGACCAGCCGGCCGTCGCGCGCGAAGATCTTGCCCCGGTTGAAGCCGCGCCCGCGCCCGCCCCAGGGGCTGTCCATCGCATAGAGCAGCCAGTCATCGACGCGGACATCGTCATGAAACCACAGCGCATGATCGAGGCTGGCCGTCTGCACGCCCGGCTGCACCCAGCTGAGCCCGTGCGGGCGCATGCCGGTGCCGAGCAGCATCATGTCCGACGCCCAGGCGAGCATCGCCCGGTGCATGTCCGGCCCGCCCGTGACCGGGGCCTGGGCGCGGAACCAGACATTCTGCACCGGCGGATGCGCATCGGCCTCCAGCGGGGTCCAGGGGCTGGCATGGCGGATATCGAACGGGCGCGGCCGGGTGAAGAAATCGCGCAGCCGCTCCGGCACCTGATCGGCGACCTGCAACCGCAGCTCCGCCTCCGGGGTCAGCGTCTCGGGCGGCGGCACATCGGGCATTTCGTCCTGATGCGACAGGCCTTCCTCGCGCTTCTGGAACGATGCCGCCATGTTCAGGATCGGCTCGCCCTTCTGAAAGGCGATGATCCGCCGCGTGGAAAAGCTGCCACCGTCATAGTCGCGGTTGACGCGCAGGATGATCGGCAGCTCCTCGTCGCCGGGGCGCATGAAATAGGCATGCAGCGAATGCGGCACCCGGTCGGGATCGACCGCCTGCACCCCGGCCATCAGCGCCTGGGCGATCACCTGACCGCCAAACACCCGGCCCCGCCCCTCGGGCTGGCGCCGGCCGCGATACAGGTCGCGGTCCAGCTCCTCGACGGTCAGCAATTCCTCCAGCTGGGCGATTAGGCCGCTGGGATCGGTCGCGCGTTTCTCGCTCATCAATAGCCGCCCATCCGCGCCAGCCGGTCCGCCGCCCAATTGGCATCGCCAAAGGCTTCGGCCAGCACCCGGGCACGCTTCATGAAAAAGCCGATGTCATATTCATCGGTCATGCCGATGCCGCCATGCATCTGCACGCCTTCCTGCACGGCAAGTGTGGTCGCAAGTCCGGTCATCGCCTTGGCGACCAGCGCCGCCCGCTCGGCCCCGGCATCGCCGGCATCGAGCAGCTGCTGCGCCTTGAGCACGGCGGCGCGCGCCACCTCCATCTCGCAGTAAAGATGCGCGGCGCGGTGCTGGAGCGCCTGAAAGCTGCCGATCGGCGCGCCGAATTGCTTGCGGTCCTTCAGATAGGCGGTGGTCATGTCCATCGCCCCGCCGCCGACGCCGAGCAGTTCCGCCGAGGCCGCCGCGCGCGTGGCCGACAGCAGCGCCGACAGCACGGCCCAGCCCTGGCCGACCTCGCCGATCACCTGATCGGCGGTCACCTCGACCCGGTCGAACGCCAGCGTCGCCGCAAGGCCGGCATCGGCCAGCCGCTCGGGCCGCGCCGACAGGCCCACTGCGCCCTTATCGAGTGCGAACAGCGTGATGCCGTCCTGCGTGCCCGGCTGGTCTTCGGTGCGCGCGGCGACGATGATCAGGTCGGCGACATGGCCATGGGTCACGAACCGCTTGGTCCCCGACAGCGCAAAGCCGTTGCCCGACCGTTCGGCAGCAAGCGCGATCTGTTCGGGCCGGTGCTTGGCCCCTTCATCGATGGCGAGTGCCGCCACCGCCTCGCCGCGCGCGATGCGCCCGAACCAGTGCGACCGCAGCCCCTGACCGCCATGGCGCAGCGCCGTCACCGCGCCGACCGCCGTCGACAGGAAGGGCGATGGCGTGAGGTTGCGGCCAATCTCCTCCAGCACCACGCCCGCTTCGACATGGCCGAGGCCCAGCCCGCCATCGGCCTCGGGAATGAGGATCGCGGCAAAGCCCATTTCGGCAAACTGTTTCCACAGATCGGGCGAAAAGCCGACCGGATCGGCGGCATCGCGCAGCGCCCGCAGATGCGCGACCGGCGCGGTATCGCCCACGAACTGCCGCGCGCTGTCGCGCAGCATCGTCTGTTCTTCGGTCAGGAAAAGCGGCATCGCGGTCAGGCTCCGGGCAGATTGAGAATGTGTTTGGCGACGATGTTAAGCTGGATCTCGCTCGTCCCGCCTTCGATCGAGTTGGCCTTGGTGCGCAGCCAGGCACGCGCCTTGGCCCCGCCATGGCTGGCCTCGCTCTCCCATTCGAGCGCGTCGGCCCCGCCCGCCGCCATCACCAGTTCATACCGGGCCTTGTTCAGCTCGGTCCCGTAATATTTCATCATCGAGGGCTGGGCCGGATGGGCGCGGCCATGCTTCAGCTCGTCGATGAAGCGTTCCGACATCGCGCGGAACGCCCGCTCGCGCACCTCGAACAGCGCGATCTGCGCGCGCAGCAGCGGATCGGCGAGCCGCCCGTCCGCCTCGACGCCCGCGGCGCGCTTCGCCTCTTCGGCCAGCGCCGCCGGCCCGCCCGAGCCAAGCCCGCCGCCGCCCAGCCCCATGCCCGAGATCATCTCGCGCTCATGGCCGAGCAGATATTTGGCGACGTCCCAGCCCTTGTTCACCTGATGGACGAGCTGGTCCTTGGGCACCTTCACATTGTCGAAAAACGTCTCGCAGAACGGCGAATAGCCGGAGATCAGCAGGATCGGCTTGGTCGACACGCCCGCGCTGTCCATGTCGAACAGCAGGAAGCTGATGCCGCCCTGCTTGGCCTCGCGGCTGGTGCGCACCAGGCAGAAGATCCAGTCCGCCTTGTCGGCATAGGAGGTCCACACCTTCTGGCCGTTGACGACGAAATGATCGCCCATATCCTCGGCCCAGGTCTGGAGCCCGGCCAGGTCGGAGCCGGCATTGGGTTCGGAATAGCCCTGACACCAGCGGATCTCGCCGCGCGCGATTTCGGGCAGGAAGCGCAGCTTCTGCGCCTCATTGCCATATTTGAGCAGCGCCGGGCCGAGCATCGAAATGCCGAAGCTTTGCAGCGGGCTGCGGCATTTGAGCCGCGCCATTTCCTCGCGCAGGATCTTGGTCTGTTCGGGGCTGAGCCCGCCACCCCCATAAGCGACCGGCCAGTCCGGCACCGTCCAGCCGCGCGCCGCCATGCGGTCGAGCCACAGCCGCTGGTCGGGCGTCAGCTTCGCCTTGCGCCCGCCCCAGACGACATCGTCTTCGGATGCGATCGGCTGGCGCATCGCCGGCGGGCAGTTGTCCTCCAGCCAGGCGCGCGTTTCGGCGCGGAACGTGTCGAGATCGGTCATGCGGATGCTCCGGATCGGGTGAGGGCGGAATAGATGAGGGATTTGAGCTCGCGGCGCACCGGCCAGCTGCTCGACGGGCTGAGCTGGGTCATGAAGATGTAGATCAGCCGTTCGACGGGATCGACATGGAATGCGGTCGAGAACATGCCGCCCCAGTAGAACTCGCCCACCGAACCGGGCACCAGCGTCGGCGCGGTGTTGATCGTGACGGCAAAGCCAAGGCCGAAGCCGACACCGGCATTGGTCGCTTCCGAAAACAGCGCCCGCGACATGCCGGCCAGATCGCCGCCGCCCGGCAGATGGTTCATCGTCATCAGGGCGACGGTCTTGGGCGACAGGATGCGCACCCCGTCAAGCGCGCCGCCATCCAGCAGCATCCGGCAGAAACGGTGATAATCGGCCGCGGTCGACACCAGCCCGCCGCCGCCCGAAAACTGGCGCGGCGCGCGCGCCCAGGCGCTGGCCTCGGCCCGGTCGTGCAGGGTGACGCCGGTTTCGGGGTGCAAAGTGTAGGAATCGGCCAGCCGGTCGATGCGGTCGGCCGGCACCTGGAAAAACGTGTCGTCCATGCCGAGCGGGCCGAAAATCCGCTCGGCGAAAAACGCATCGAGCCGCTGGCCCGACAGCCGTTCGATCACCAGCCCCAGAATGTCGGTCGCAACCGAATAGCACCATGCCTCGCCGGGCGAGAATTCGAGCGGGATGCCCGCGAGCGTCGCCACCACCCCGTCCAGGTCATGCGGCCCCCACCAGCCCTCGATCCGGGTCTGGCGATAGGCGGCGTCGATATTGCTGCGGTTCTGGAAGCTGTAGGTCAGCCCGGCGGTGTGGCGCAGCAGGTCGATCATCCGCATCGGCGTCGCGGGCGGCCGGGTGACGAACGGCACGCCTGCGCCGCCGCCCTGATAGACGCCGAGATCGCGCCATTCGGGGATCACCTTGTGCACCGGATCGTCGAGCATCACCCGGCCTTCCTCGACCAGCGTCATGAACGCGACCGAGGTCACCGGCTTGGTCATCGAGGCGATGCGGAAGAGCGTGTCGGGCTGCATCGGCCGGCCATCGTCGCGCATCGTGCCGGCGGAGGCGAAATGGACGGGCACGCCGTCGCGGCTGATCAGCAGCTGCGTCCCCTTGAACCGGCCGGTCGCCAGATAGCGTTCGGCAAGGAACGCATCGATCCGCTTCAGCCGGTCGGGATCGAATCCGTGGGCGCGCGCATCCGCGACCTGCATTGCATACCCTCCGATTTTTTTGCCGGGCTTATCGCCTTGAGCCGGGTCCAAATCAACAATATCCCGCGGAAAAGCGAGGGTTTCGAAGCCCCGACGACAAAGGAGAGAGTGGGTGAACGAGGCGAACGCTACGGCATGGCCGGTGATGTCGCTGGATCAGGTGCAGGCGCTGCTGTGCGCCCCCGGCCAGCGGTTCGAGATCGAGGAACAGGTGATTCGCGGCGTCCCCACGCGGGTGTGGAAGCATGCGCCCGAGAATCTGCGCCTGCTCGTCCAGTTCGCGCGCGGCCATGGCGCGCGGCTGGCGACGATCCATGAGGATGAACGCATCAGCTTCGAGGCGCAGCACCGGGCGATCGCGGCGCTGGCGGCGGCGCTCGCCGCGCGCGGCGTGGGCAAGGGCGACCGGGTGGCGATCTGCATGCGCAACCTGCCCGAATGGGTGGTGGCGTTTTTCGCGGTCGTCAGCCTGGGTGCGATCGCGGTGCCGCTCAACGCCTGGTGGACGGGCGCGGAGCTGAGCTATGGTCTTGCCGATTCCGGGTCCCGAATGCTGATCGCCGATAGCGAACGCTGGCAGCGCATCGCCCCGCACCGCGCCGAGCTGCCCGAGCTGGCAGCAGTGCTCGTCGCGCGCGCCGATGCCGCGCCGGCCGGGGCCGAGCGGCTGGAGGATGTGATCGGCGCGCCCGGTGACTGGGGCGCGCTGCCCGAAACGCCGCTACCCGACACGCCGGTTGCCGCCGATGATGATGCGACGATCTTCTACACCAGCGGCACCACCGGCCAGCCCAAGGGCGCGCTTGGCACCCACCGCAATCTCGTCACCAACATTTTCTCCAGCGCCTATGCCGGCGCGCGCAGTTTCCTGCGCCGGGGCGAGGCACCGCCCGAACCCGCCCCCAAGGTCGGGCTGCTGGTCATCCCGCTGTTCCACGTCACCGCCTGTTCGGCGTCGATGATGGGGGCGATGGCGGCGGGCAACACCACCATCTTCATGCGCCGCTGGGATGCGCTCGAGGCGATGCGGATCATCGAGCGCGAGCGGGTGAACATCACCGGCGGCGTGCCGACCATCGCCTGGCAGCTGATCGAGCATCCGGAACGCGGGCGGTTCGACCTGTCGAGCCTGGAGGCAATCTCCTATGGCGGCGCGCCTTCCGCGCCCGAGCTGGTGCGGCGCATCTTCGAGGAATTCGGCGCGCTGCCCGGCAATGGCTGGGGGATGACCGAGACGATGGCGACCGTGACCAGCCATGTCGCCGAGGATTATCTGCACCGCCCCGACAGCGCCGGGCCACCGGTGCCGGTCGCCGAGTTGCAGATCCGGGGCGCGGACGGCGTGACCGTGCTGCCGCCGGGCGAAATCGGCGAATTGTGGGCAAAGGGGCCGCAGATCGTCAAAGCCTATTGGCGCAAGCCCGAGGCGTCGGCGGAAACGTTCGTCGACGGCTGGGTGCGCACCGGCGACCTGGCACGGCTGGACGAGGAAGGGTTTCTGTTCATCGTCGACCGCGCCAAGGACATCATCATCCGGGGCGGCGAGAACATCTATTCGATCGAGGTCGAAAACGCGCTTTACGAACATCCCGCAGTGACCGACGCGGCGCTGATCGGCATCCCGCACCGCACGCTGGGCGAGGAACCGGCCGCGGTCGTGCACCTCGCCCCCGGCACCAGCGCCGACGAGGCCGAGCTGCAGGACTGGGTGCGCGCCCGGCTGGCCCCGTTCAAGGTGCCGGTCAGGATCATGTTCTCCGCCGAGACGCTGCCGCGCAACGCCAATGGCAAGATCCTGAAGCGGGAGCTGAAGGCGCTGTTCGCCTGAGCCGCCGGGGTGCGGGAGTGGATCAACCCGGCCTGAAGCTGCCCTTGCCCGGCCGGTCGAGCGCGCGGCTGCCCCAGATCAGCCAGCGGCCGACCGACAGGCGGTAGCAGTCGCTGTCGCCGATCGCGCCGCCCGCTTCGCCGCGCTGATGCCGCACGGCCCCTTGTCCACGCCCGAACATCGCCATCCCCCGTCGTCGAACCCCGGCATCCCCCTGCCCGCGGGTGATGACGCGGTGATGACCGATGCGCGGCCCGACGTCAGCGCGGCAGCAGGAACGGCGCGAAACGGGTGAGGAAGGCAAGGCGCTTTGCCGTCCGGCCAACAACGACATGCCGGCGCTTGCCCGTCGCCGCCGCCCACACCGCCTCGGCCACCCGCTCGACCGGGGTGAACTCCAGCCCCATCGCCTGCACGGTTTCGCGGCCGCTGCGGTTCGATCCGGGGGCAACAGCGTCGAGCAGCGGCGTGTCGATGAAGCTTGGCATCACCGTGCGCACCCGGATGCCGTGCGCCGCGCCCCATTCGGCATCGAGCGCATCGGTAAAGCCGCGCACGGCGAATTTGGTCGCCGCATAGATCGACATGCGCGGTGCCGCGAACAGCCCGGCCGCCGAACAGGTGTTGATAAGGCACGCGCCCGGCGTCGCCGCCAGATGCGGTAACCCGGCCTCCGCGCCATAGATGACGCCGCGCAGATTGACGTCGACGACCAGATCGCGGTCGGCCGCGCTCATCTGTTCGAACGGCCCGCCATGGCCGACCCCGGCATTGTTGAACAGCAGGTCGAGCCGCCCGCCGCTCAGCACGACGAACGCGGCCAGCGCCGCGCGCCACTGGTCGCGGTCGCGCACATCGAGGACATGGGCGCTCATCGCCGCGCCGCCGGTCAGCGCGATCGTTTCGGCCATGCCCGCGGCATTGATGTCGCCCAGCCCGACGCGCCAGCCGCGCGCGGCGAACAGCGCCGCCGTCGCCCGGCCAATGCCCGAGCCGCCGCCCGTGATGAAGATCGCCCGCTGCATCCCGCACCTCCCTGCCGGCCGCCATTGGCGGCGGTCCGGGCTGGGGGCCGGGCTAGCGGGGCCGGGGGGCGGCAGGCAAGCCCCGACGGCTGCCCCCCCGACCAGACCGCCCCCGATCAGCCTGCCCGGCGGTCAGGCGGGGATGGCAGCGCCGGCCTCGGCCAGTTCGCCATCGGGCCGGCGGCGCACCGCCTTGCCGGTGTGCGGATCGACGACGACCAGATTGACCCAGCCCTTGCCGAACAGCTTTTGCAGGATCGGATGGGCGGCGATGATCCGCTCCACCCGGTCGACCGGGGCATGGACGACGGTCAGCAGCCGCTGCGGCACATGATAGGGCACGCCGTCATCGCCGAACAGCGACTGGCGCGGCAGGCCGACGCGCAGATCGCCGCCATTGCCCTGCACGACCCCGATGCCGCCCATGACATTGTGGACGGTCTTGTCGCCCGCCCCCCAGCGTTCATTGTCGAGCGTGGAGAACAGATACTGGCAGTTGATCCACTGGGCGACGACCATCGGCGCGGTCATGATCAGCGTCAGCGCGGAATCATCGTCATCGCTGCGCCAGTCATAGCTGTGCAGAAAGGCGCGGCCGCCCAGATCGATCTCGCGCGTCAGCGCGCGCGGGCCGATGATGAAGGCGGCGTTGCGCGCCAGCCCCCATTCGGGGCGCACCTCGCCCCAATGGGCGGCGGCGGCGAACAGGCCGTCGCCATGCGTGCCGAGCGCGGGGGCGCGGACGGCGCGGTTGGCCGTCCCCGCCCGCTTGAGCGCGGCGGCAAAGGCCATCGCCTCGTCGCGGTGGCTTGCGGGCAGCGCGTCGAGGTCGAACAGCGCGACCTCGTCGGTCGTCGTATTATGTTCGCCGGCCAGAAACAGCGTGTCCTCGGGGATCGCCTCGCCATCGGCGGCCAGCGCGGCGCGCACATCGGGATCGTTGAGCACCGCCGCCATCGCCCGCGCGTTGATGCCGCCGGCATGGCCGCCACAGGCACCGCAGTCGAGCGCGGCCTTATAGGGGTTGTTGACCGCCTCACCGCCATGGCCGGCGAGCAGCACCAGCCGCGCGGTCCGCCTAGGCATGCCGGTATAGGCGAAAAAGCCCCGTGCCGCGCCGATCCGCGCGTCGAGCGGCAGGCCGGTGCCCTTGGGATCGGTGGCGAGCACCGGGGCGAGCGCGCCGCCATCCTGGCGGCCAAGCCGCCGGGCGAGACCCGGGGCCAGCGTGCGGGCAACCGCGATCAGCGCGGCAAACGGCCCCATCGCCTCGGCGGTCGAAAAGCTGGTCGCCGCCCCCGATTTCAGGCTGGCGATCAGCTCACGGGTCGCACCTGCACGCCGCTCGGCCCCCAGCGCCGCCGTGCCGGCGGTTCCGGAGGGCGCAAGGTTCAGGTCATAAGCGGGCTGGAGGAGCACCGGCAGCAGCTTGCGGCGATGGCCGCAGGGCGGGCGGGCGGCAATCGGCAGGCCGAAAAACCCGGCATAGCCATAGGTTTCATAATCGCCCTCGGCCTCCACCGCGCGGCGGAACGGTTCCGAGCGCACATCGATGCAGAACACCAGCTGCGCGGCCGGGCGCGTGGCGACGCTCGGCAGCGCGGCCGCGGCACGCTCGATCGCCGGGACCAGCCGGGCGCGATAGCCCTGCTCGGCCGCTTCCAGCCAGATCAGCCCGAGCGCCGCCTCGTCCATCGCGGCGATGTCGTAAATCTGGCGCGCGCCGGGCAGCGGCAGGCCGGTCACCTGTTCGGGCGTGAGGCCGAAATGCGCGGCGAGGGCGGCGATGATGCCCGGGATCGGATCGGCGGCCGGGGCGCGGCTTTCCTCCGGCCATTCGCGCAGCGCGCAGGCGCGCTCGACCAGCAGCCACAGCGCCAGGTAATCGGCCATGCCGGCGGGCGCGCCGCGCGCCACATCGGGATCGGCCTGTTCGGTGCGCCAGCGGATATGCCCGGCCCAGCCCGGCAGCCGCGCAATCAGCGTGCGCAGCAGCGCCAGCCGGTTATCGCCTTCAAGGCCGAGTGCGATCAGGCTCTGGTCGATCGCGGCGAGCGGATCGGCAAGCGCCGAATCGATGATCGCCTGCGATTCCGACCCGCCGAAGCGGATGAAATCCGGATCCTTGGCCACCAGCCGCAGCACCGCCGGATACAGGCCCATTTCCCGGTGCGGCATCGGCAGCGCGGCGACCGACTGGTCGAAGAACGCGCCGCACCATTTGGCGATGAAGGCCCGGGCATAGCCCAGCATCTCGATCCCGATCCGTTCGGTCGGGGCGATGATGTGCGTCCGCTCCGCCGGGCGGGCAAAGGCGTCGAAACGGGCGGCGACGGCGGCGCTGAGCGCGGCATCCGGCACCCGCGCCCCGACCCCGCGCAGCCGCGCCATCAGCAGATCGAACCGGCTGACATCGACGCCGACCAGCTCAAACGCCCGGTCGAGACCGCCGAGCGCGGCAATCGCCGCGTCGCGCAGCGCGCCATCATCGACCATGCCGCGCGCGAGCAGCGCCCGCCACTGATCGGCGGCCAGCGTCGGCCGCGCGCCGAACAGCGCCGCCCCCTGTTCGACCGCGCGGGCAAAGGGCAGATCTTCAAAACCGGCAAGCGGATTGACGGCGATCGCGCTTTCGAGCGGCCAGACCGGCGGCACGGCGGCGGCGGCCTCTGCGACCAGCCGGGCAATGCCGGCATGGGCGGTGTCGACGCGATCGAGAATGATGTTCGTGGCCATTGTCTGTCGTCCCTCAGCGGATCAACGCCGGTCCGCCGGTGTTGAGCATGCGGATGTACAAGGTGGCGGGCAGCGGCAGGCGCGCGGCCTGCCACGCCCAGGCGGCAATGAAGGGCAGCATGACGGCCAGCTGCACCCACAGCGACGGCAGCGCGCGCCCGGCCGGCAGCCCCGGCAGCGCCTCGACCAGATGGACGCCGCCCAGATAGGCGGCGACCAGCCCGGCCGACACCAAAGCGAGCATCGCCTGCGCACCGGCCCGGCCGGGGGCACGCAGCAGCCCGGCAAAGCTCGCGAGCGCGGTCAGCAGCGCGAACAGCAGCGGCAGCGGCAGCGCCGGAACCAGCCCGCGGCCGATGACCACCGCTGCCAGCGCGGCGGCGGCAAGGGTGACGACCGCGGTGTCGGCGACGCCCAGCGGTGCCAGCTGCGTCGGGCGGGCACGGCCGATGGTCGACCCCGCGCCCAGGAACAGCCAGGCCTTGAACAGGCCGTGCGCGATCAGGTGCCAGAGCGCGGCGGCATAGGCGCCCAGCCCGCAGGTCATGATCATGAAGCTCATCTGCGCGACCGTCGAGCCGCCCAGCGCCCGCTTGACGTCGGGGCGCACGATCATCACCCCGGTGCCGAACAGCGCGCCCAGCGCCCCGATCGCCACCGCCGCCGCCTGCACGACCGGCGCGGCATCGAGGAGCGGGGCGAACCGGATCAGCAGAAACCCGCCGGCATTGACCAGCCCGGCATGCATCAGCGCCGACACCGGCGTCGGCGCGGTCATCGAACCCATCAGCCATTTGTGGAACGGCGGCACCGAGGACCGCGCCATCGCCGCGACCAGCAGCAGCGCGGCGAGCGCCGTCTGCACGCCCGCCGGCAGCGCAGGAACCGCTGCCAGCGCAGTGTCGAGCGACAGGCTGCCCGCGAAGATGCCGAGAATCACGAGCGCAACGACCAGCGCGGTATCGCCCCAGGCAAAGGCGATCAGCGCCCGGCGGCGCGCCGCCCCAGCCTCAACCCAGCCGGGGACATGGCCGATCAGCGCGGCGAGCAGCCAGCCGCTCGCCAGCCACGCCAGCCCAAGGCTGACAAGATCGCGGGCCGACACGAACACCAGCACCGAAGCGATCAGCAGCCCGATGCGGAACACGTAAAGATGGAGGCGCGGATCGGCCTTCATGTGCCGGCGCGAAAAGCCGATCACGATCGCACCGACGAACAGGGTGAGCACGGTGATCGCCAGCGACAGCCAGTCGAGCGCGACCATGCCGATGCACGCCGCCAGCGCGAGTCCGCTCGCCGCCGCCAGACCGGCCCAGAGCGACCAGCCCATCACCGCAAGCGATGCACGCCCGGCCGCAGGGCGCAGCAATGCGCCCAGCCCGGCCAGTAGCGGCAGAAGCGAAATGGGAAGCAGCCAATTCATTTCTATCTCCAATCTCGCGCCGGCCTTAGCGCTGATGGACGTCATTTTGGAAACGAATAGATATCATCCGATGCATTGACATGGAGAATGTTTATCGGATAAACGGGTTCCATGAGCATTCGCAATCTCGATCTGGACCTGCTCCGGACCTTCGTCACCATCGCCGACACTGGCGGCTTCACCCGCGCCGGCGACCAGCTCGGCCGCACCCAGTCGGCGATCAGCCTGCAGGTAAAACGGCTGGAGGAAATGCTCGGCCGGGCGGTTCTCGAGCGCTCGTCGCGCACGCTCAGGATGACCGTCGACGGCGAAAAGCTGCTCAGCCATGCGCGCCAGTTGCTGCGCCTCAACGACGAGGCACTGGCCGATCTGCTCGAACCCGATGTGGCGGGGCTGGTGCGGCTGGGCGTGCCGGAGGATTTCGCGACCGTGCACCTGCCGGTGGTGCTGGCCGCGTTCACCGAGGCGCATCCGCTGGTCGAGCTGGAAGTGACCTGCGACCTCACGCTCAACCTGCTTGAGCGCTTCCGGGCCGGCGATTTCGATCTGGTGCTGGTCAAGCGCGAGCCGGCGACACCGCTGCGTGGGGTGCGCGTGTGGCGCGAGCCGCTGGTTTGGGTGGGCCGCGAACGCACCTCCCTGGCCGATGATCAGGCGGTGCCGCTGATCGTGTCGCCCCAGCCCTGCGTCTATCGCAAGCGCGCGATCGAGGCGCTGGAGGAAGCCGGGCGCCGCTGGCGCATCGCCTATACCTCGACCAGCCTCACCGGCGCGCAGGCGGCGGTCAAGGCCGGGCTGGGCGTCACCGTGCTGCCGCGCGAAATGGTGCCGACCCCGCTCCATGCGCTCGGCCGCGATTCGGGCCTGCCGCCGCTCGATGAAACCGAAATCGCGCTGATCGAGGCGGCGGTGCCGTCCCCGACCTCGCGGCTGTTCGCCGAACATGTGATCCACGCGCTGGAGCGCCAGTCCGGCGAAGGCTGACGGAGTCGCGGACGCGGTTTTTTGTTCGGGAAGAACGGCACCGGGGTTTGCCTGTTGCGCGCCTCACGGCGCGGGGGCGGCACCGGCCCGCACCCCCACCCGGCCTCCCAACGGCAGGATACACTGTGGGAGGCCGGGTGGGGGTGCGGGCCGGTGCCGCGACCAGACAAAGACGCCCCGTGAGGCGCGCTCCGGTCTTTCCGGGAGATTCCCCTCGCCCCGAAACCTCTCTATGCGCGTGGGCAAGGGAGGGCGGAGGCCTTGGGCGAAACGCATGATTTCGACGTCGTGATCCTGGGTTCGGGCGCTGCCGGGTTGACCGCCGCGCTCAACCTTGCCGACCGGTTCCGGGTGGTGGTGCTGGCCAAGGCCGGGCTGTCGGAAGGCTCGACCGCCTGGGCGCAGGGCGGGATCGCCGCCGTGCTCGACGAAGGCGACACGTTCGAAAAACATATCGAAGACACGATGATCGCGGGCGCGGGCCTTAACGACCGCGCGACCGTGGAGTTCGTGGTCGAAAACGCTCCCGCCGCGATCGCGCAGCTGGCCGCGCTCGGCGTGCCGTTCAACGAAGACGGCATGGGCTGGCACCTGACCCGCGAGGGCGGGCACAGCCATCGCCGCATCGTCCATGTCGACGATGCGACCGGCTGGGCGGTGCAGCAGGCGCTGGAGCGCGCCGCCCATGCCCATCCCAACATCACGCTGGTGCCCGACCGGGTGTGCATCGATCTCGTCACCAGCCGCCATGGCCAGCGTTATTCGGGCGACGGCCATGTCTGGGGCGTCTATGCGATCAACCGCCAGACCGGGCGGGTGGAGCTGTTCACCGGCCGGGCGACGATCCTTGCGACCGGCGGGGCGGGGCGCACCTATCTCTATTCGACCGCGCCGCGCGGCGCGACCGGCGACGGCATCGCGATGGCGTGGCGCGCGGGCTGCCGCATCTCCAACATGGAGTTCATGCAGTTCCACCCGACCTGCCTTTACAATCTGGAGGTCAAGAACTTCCTGATCACCGAGGCGGTGCGCGGCGAGGGCGGCATTCTGAAGCTGCCGACCGACGGCCACCGGTTCATGCCCGATTTCGATCCGCGCGCCGAACTGGCACCGCGCGACATCGTCGCCCGCGCGATCGACCATGAGATCAAGCGGCTGGGGCTTGATTATGTGCATCTGGACATCAGCCACCAGCCGCCGGAGTTCGTGACCAGCCATTTCCCGACCATCCATGCCAAGCTGCTGGGGCTGGGCATCGACATCACCCGCGCGCCGATCCCGGTGGTGCCGGCACAGCATTATACCTGTGGCGGGGTGATGGTGGACCGGGACGGGCGCACCGATCTGCCCGGCCTTTATGCGGCCGGTGAAGTCACCCAGTCGGGCCTGCACGGGGCCAACCGGCTGGCGTCGAACTCGCTGCTTGAATGTTTCGTGTTCGGCGCGGCGGCCGCCGGCCATATCGCTGCCAACTGGTCCGATCTGCCCCCGCCGCCGCCGATCCGCCTTTGGGACGAAAGCCGGGTGTCGGATTCGGACGAAGAGGTCGTCGTCCAGCACAACTGGCGCGAGATCCGCCGCTTCATGTGGGATTTTGTCGGCATCGTGCGCACGACCAAGCGGCTGGAACGCGCCCAGCACCGGATCGCGCTGCTGCGCCGCGAGGTCGCCGATTATTACGGCAATTTCCGCGTGACGCCGGATCTGGTCGAGCTGCGCAACCTGGTCGAGGTCAGCGACCTGATCGTGCGGTCGGCGCTGGCCCGCAAGGAAAGCCGGGGGCTGCATTACACGCTCGACTATCCCGAAACGCTGCCGGTGGCCGCCGACACGATCCTGGCCCCCTGAGGCGCGGCTTCAGCGGGCCAGAAACGCCCGCACCTCGGCAGCAAACCGCGCCGGCTGGTCGTGCATCACCATATGCCCGCTTGGCCCGAGGGGAATGAGGCGCGCGCGCGGGGCCGCCCGATAGCCGGCGCGGTAGCTGGCGCGAACCGACGCGGCCGCCACCGGATCGGCGGGCACAGCATGAACCACGGTCAGCGGCGCGGCGATGCGCGGCAGCAGCGGTGTGAGATCAAGCGCCGCCAGCTCGCCTGCCGCGCGCGCGACGACATCGGGATCGCTGCCGTTCAGCCCAGCCCGCCCGCCGCCGAGATCGGTGACCAGCCCGGCCAGCGCCTGCCGCCCGTCGGGGCTGGCCTGCATCAGCTGCACCAGCCCGCGCGCAACCGGCCCCAGCCCCGGATCGAGGCCGAGCGTGCGTGCCGGCGCGGGCAGGATATCGACCGCCATCACCCGCCCGACCCGCGCCGGATGCCGCGCGGCCAGCATCAGCGCGATCAGCCCGCCCATCGAATGGCCGATCACCGCCGGGGCGCGCAGCCCTGCCGCGGCCACATAGCCGGCGAGTTCGGCGACCAGCCCGTCGAGCATCGGCCCGCGCGCATTGCCCCCCGCAGCCAGCCCGGCAAAGCCCGCGACATGGACCAGATGGATGCGGTGCCCCGTCAGGGCGCGCACCAGCCCCGACCAGACCGACGGGCCATTGGTCAGGCCGGGGATGAGGATCAGATCGGGTCCGGTGCCGGTGATGCGGACCGTCAGCCGCCGCGCGGGCGCAGCCCCGCCGGCAGGTGCCGCGGCGAGCGCCGCCAAAGCGGCAAATCCGGCGTGAAGCAGCTGGCGGCGGTTCATCCCCGGCCGGGTGCGGCAGCCGCGCTGAACCCCGGCTGACCGGCCAGCCAGCGCCCGGCCCAGCGCCGCGCCGGCTGTTCGACCAGATGATAGGCGATTGCGGCAGCGGCGATCACGGCGGCAAGCATTGCCAGCGTCACCATGTCCGCCGCCCAGCCGGGCATGACCAGCATGTGTGCACCGCCCGCGTCGCTGGCGGTCCAGCGCCCGTCCCCCAACAGGTCGAGCAGATCATAGACCCGCCCCTGCACCAGCGGATGGACCATATAGATGCCGTAGGACCAGAGGCCGAGCCGGACGAACACCGGATGCGTCAGCGCCGCACTCACCCGCCCCTGCCCGCGTGCGAAAATCAGGATCAGCGGCACGAACACCAGCGGCGCGGCCAGCGTCAGCCGCCCCGCCCCGGCATGGCCGACAAAGGCAAGCGCGAGCAGCACCGCCACGATCTCCGCCCCGGTGCCGGCCAGCCGCCAGCGGTCGAACCCCAGCCGCGAAAGCGCGCCCAGCCCGAACCCGGCCATCCCCCGGAACAGCCCGAAATCATTGCTGCTGTTCAGCCAGTGCGGCGCATAGAGCGCGACGACCGCCAGCCCCGCCGCCGCCATCGCCGCGAACAGCCAGGGCGTCGCCCGGCCGCCGCGCGCGCAGATCAGCGCGAACAGCAGATAGCACCACCATTCCGCCGCGATGCTCCAGGATGGCAGGCTCCAGTGATTGGGGGCCGCACCCGCGCTGTGCAGCAGCGCCAGCGCCTCGACAAACTGGCCCGCGCTGCGCGGCGATGCGAAGGGCTGGCCCGCGGCCAGCATGGCGGCAAGATAGGCGAACAGCACGGCGGCATGGAGCGGATAGATGCGCGCCAGCCGCAGCCCGAGAAAGCGGCCGATGCTGTCGCCCCCCGCCAGCCGCGCGGCATGGCCATGGGCAAGCACGAAACCGCTGAGCACGAAGAACAGATCGACGAACAGCCAGCCATTGCGGACGATGGCGAGCGTGCCGAGCAGGCCGGGGCCGTGAAAATGAAACAGCACGACCAGCAGCGCGCTCAGCCCCCTCAGGCTGTCGAGCGCCGTGAACCTGATTCCGTCCGCATACCTTGTGCCCACGGCGCGGTTCTGGGGGATGATTCGTGGCAGGGCAATGGCTTGTCGGGGAAATGGAACCGGATTGGTTGCGCTTGGCGGCCCGCCCGCGCGTGCCCGCGCCCCCTTGTCGCGGGCGGGGCGGCGGGCCACAGCTGGGCGATGACCGCGATTCCTGCCGCCCCCGCCCTTCCCGTCTCCGGTGCCGTCGGCGATGCCGATCTGCGCCTTGCCCATCTGCTTGCCGATGCGGCGGGCACGGCGATCCGGCCGCTGTTCCGCACCGTCTTCACCGCCGAAAGCAAGGCCGATGCCTCGCCCGTCACCCAGGCCGACCGCGCCGCCGAACAGGCGATCCGCGCGCTGCTGGCCGAACACCGCCCCACAGACGGCGTGATCGGCGAGGAATATGGTGCCGACCGGCCCGAGGCCGAGCGGGTCTGGGTGATCGACCCGATTGACGGCACACGGGCGTTCATTTCCGGCCGCCCGATCTTCGGCACGCTGATCGCGCTCATCGAACAGGGCCGGCCGGTGCTGGGCGTGATCGACCAGCCGGTGACCGGCGAACGCTGGATCGGCGCGCGCGGCCATGCCACGCTGTTCAACGGCCAGCCGGCGCGCAGCCGCGCCTGCCCGACGCTCGACCGCGCGCTGTTCGCCACCACCGCGCCCTGGCTGTGCAGCGCGTTCGACCGGGTGCGCGCGGCGAGCGGCGACACGGTGCTGGGCGGGGACTGTTACAATTACGGGCTGGTCGCCTCCGGCCATGTCGATCTGGTGGTCGAAGACGGGCTGAAGCTGCATGATTTCGCCGCGCTGGTGCCGGTGATCGAAGGCGCGGGCGGCCGGGTGACCGACTGGGCCGGGCAACCGCTCGACGGGGCCAGCCGCGGCGATGTGCTGGCGGTCGGCGACCCGGCATTGCTCGACCAGCTGGTGCCGCTGCTCGAACCGGTGCGGCCGGGCTGACCGGAGGGCCGGGGATGCGCGCCTTTGCCGATCTGCTCGAACGGCTGGTCTATACGCGGTCGCGCACCGCCAAGCTGCGCATCCTTGGCGACTATCTGCGCTCCACGCCCGATCCGGACCGGGGCTGGGCGATGGCGGCGCTGACCGGCGATCTCGATCTGCCGGCGATCAAGCCGGCGATGATCCGCGCGCTGATCACCGAACGGGTCGATCCGGTGCTGTTCGCGCTCAGCCGCGATTATGTCGGCGACACGGCGGAAACCGTCGCCCTGCTCTGGCCACGCCCGCCGGCCGTGCCCGATCCGGTCGATCTGTCGCTGGGCGCCGTTGTCGACCGGCTGGGCAACGCCAGTCGGGCCGAGGCCCCGGCGCTGCTCGCCGGGCTGCTCGACCGGCTGGAGCCGGGCGAGCGGTTCGCGCTGCTGAAAATGGCGACCGGCGCACTCAGGATCGGCGTGACCGCCCGGCTCGCCAAGACCGCATTCGCCGAGGCGTTCGGCCTCGACCTCGACCGGGTGGAAGAGCTGTGGCACGGCCTGTCGCCGCCCTATGCGGCGCTGTTCGCCTGGGGCGAAGGGGCCGCCCCCGCGCCCGCCATCCGCGACATGCCGCTGTTCCGCCCGTTCATGCTCGCCCATCCGCTGGAGGACGGGCGCGTCGACATGGCCGATTATGCCGCCGAATGGAAATGGGACGGCATCCGCGTGCAGATCGTCCATGCCGGGGGCGAGACGAGGCTCTACAGCCGGGCGGGCGACGACATCACCCGCGCCTTTCCCGACATCGCCGCCGCCTTCGCCCTGCCCGGCGCGCTTGACGGCGAACTGATGATCCGTGGCGGGGACGGCACTGTGCAGGGGAGCGACGCGCAGGGCGGCGCGGCAGCCAGCTTCAATGCCCTGCAGCAGCGGCTCAACCGCAAGACGGTGAGCGCCAGGATGCTGAGCGACTATCCGGCCTTTGTGCGGCTTTACGACATCCTGTTCGACGGCGATGAGGATCTGCGCCCGCTGCCCTGGACGGCGCGGCGGGCACGGCTGGCGGCGCTGACGGCGCGGCTGCCGGCGACGCGCTTTGATCTGTCGGCGCTGATCGAGGCAGAGGATTTCACGACGCTGGAGGCGATCCGCGCCGGCGCGCGCGATGCCGCGATCGAGGGCGTGATGCTCAAGCGCCGCGACAGCGCCTATGTCGGCGGCCGCCGGGTCGGGCTGTGGTATAAATGGAAACGCGATCCGCTGACCGCCGACTGCGTGCTGATGTATGCGCAGCGCGGCAGCGGGCGGCGGTCATCCTTTTATTCGGACTATACGTTCGGCTGCTGGACCGAAGGTGGCGAGCTGGTGCCGGTGGGCAAGGCCTATTCGGGCATCACCGACGAGGAACTGCGCTGGCTCGACCGCTGGGTGCGCGGCCACACGACCGGGCGGTTCGGCCCGGTGCGCGAGGTGGAGAAAGCGCTGGTCCTCGAAATCGCATTCGATTCGATCCACCCCTCCACCCGGCACAAATCCGGTCTGGCGATGCGGTTTCCGCGCATCGCCCGCATCCGTCACGACAAGCCCGCCGCCGAGGCCGACCGGGTCGAGACACTTGGCCGCCTGATCGCGTAACGGCGATCAGGCGGCCAGACGCTTAGGGGATCGACCGCTCAGGATCGACCGCTCAGGGCAGGGCCGTAAAGTGATCGAGCATCGGCAGATGCATCCGCATCATCGCCTCGGCCAGGCCATGCCCGGCCCCGCCGGCATGGGTGGCGTCACCCCCCGCATCGGCAAGCCGCGCAACCGGCGATCCGGTCAATATGTCATCAAGCGCCGGAAGCACCGCGCCCGGGGTGACCACGACCGCCGCCGCCTTGCCGGTGGTCACGCTGGTGCCGGTATCGAGCGCAGATGAGGTGGCCGGGGCCGGGCTGGGCGTGGGGGTCGGCGTCGGCGCGAGATCGAGCAGATCGGCCTCCTTCACGAACGACAGACCTCGGATGCGCCCCAGATGCCGCTGGATCGAGTTGCCGAGCTTGCGACCCACGGCCAGCGCTTCCGAGGTGCTGGGCGACGGCGCCGGGGCGGGAGCCGGCGCGGGAGCGGGGGCCGGCGTCGGACTCGGCGTCGGGTCCGGAGCAGGCGCAGGGGCCGGTGCCGGGCTGGGCGTCGGCGCGGGGGTCGGGGCCGGCGTCGGATCCGGCGCAGGAGCCGGAGCGGGCGTCGGACTCGGTGTCGGGTCCGGAGCGGGCGCGGGCGAAGGTGCAGGGGCCGGCGTCGGGCTGGGCGTCGGCGCGGGGGTCGGGGCCGGCGTCGGATCCGGCGCAGGAGCCGGGGCGGGCGTCGGACTCGGTGTCGGGTCCGGAGCGGGCGCGGGCGAAGGTGCAGGGG
>NZ_JAPFGX010000023.1:0-47810 GCF_059803575.1 Sphingomonas sp. URJC2 | reverse complement strand
CCCGCACCCCCACCCGGCCTCCCAACGGCAGGATACACTGTGGGAGGCCGGGTGGGGGTGCGGGCCGGTGCCGCCCGTGCGCCGAGAGGCGCACCACAAACAACCCCGCCCCCGCGCCACAAGGCGCGGCACCACAACCTCCCCTTACCCCTGCTGCATCCGCGCATGGTGGCGGATCACCTCGTCGATCACGAAGCGCAGGAATTTCTCGGAAAACTCGGGGTCCAGCCGTGCTTCGGCGGCCAGGGTGCGCAGCCGGGCGATCTGCTGTTCTTCGCGGCCGGGATCGGCGGGCGGCAGGCCGTGCTCGGCCTTGTAGGCCCCGACCGCCTGGGTGATCTTGAACCGTTCTGCGAGCATGAACACCAGCGCGGCATCGATATTGTCGATGCTCTCGCGATACCGGCGCAGCTGTTCATCGGCCGTCATCATCATCCCCATCTGATGCCCATCGGCGCCAGACAAGACGCTGGCCGGCGGGGGCGCAAGGCTTTTCTCAGGCGCGCGCCCGTCTTCGCCCGGTCCGGCCGCCGCTTTACCTTGTCTTTCGCGCCCCGCTCGGCCACAGGGGCGGGGCATGAGCGCAACACTCCACCGTATCGACGCGGGTCGGCCGCCATCGCTCGACCCGATGATGGCGCTGGTCGCGCCCGACATGAATGCGGTCAATGCAGTGATCCTTGACCGGATGCAGTCGGACGTGCCGCTGATCCCGGAACTGGCCGGGCATCTGATCGCCGGCGGCGGCAAACGGATGCGCCCGATGCTCACCCTCGCCTGTGCGCGGCTGCTCGACTATCCGGGCACGCGTCATCACCGGCTCGCGGCGGCGGTCGAGTTCATCCATACCGCGACGCTGCTGCACGACGATGTTGTCGACGGATCGGACCTGCGGCGTGGCAAGCGCACCGCCAACATCATCTGGGGCAACCCGGCGAGCGTGCTGGTCGGCGATTTCCTGTTCAGCCGCAGCTTTGAACTGATGGTCGAGGATGGCAGCCTGAAGGTGCTCCGCATCCTGTCCAACGCCAGCGCTGTGATCGCCGAGGGCGAGGTCAATCAGCTGACCGCGCAGCGCCAGGTCGAGACCAGCGAGGAACGCTATCTCGACATCATCGGCGCCAAGACCGCGGCGCTGTTCGCCGCCGCCTGCCGGATCGCCGCCGTCGTTGCCGAACGCAGCGAGGCGGAGGAGCTGGCGCTCGACGCCTATGGCCGCAATCTCGGCATCGCGTTCCAGCTGGTCGACGATGCGATCGATTTCGTGTCCGACGCGGAAACGATGGGCAAGGGCGTGGGCGACGATTTCCGCGACGGCAAGGTGACGCTGCCGGTGATCCTCGCCCATGCGCGCGGATCGGCCGAGGACAAGGCGTTCTGGCGCGACGCGATGATGGGCTTCCGCGCGAGCGATGCCGATCTCGCCCACGCCCAGACGCTGCTGCGCGCGACCGGGGCGATCGACGACACGCTGGCGGCGGCGCGCCGCTATGGCCAGCGCGCGGTCGATGCGCTGGGCGGGTTCGCGCAGGGGGCGGCCAAGGCCGCGCTCACCGAAGCCGTCGCCTTCGCCGTCGCCCGCGCTTATTGATCGCCGGCGCTCAGGCCGCGAACACCGACCAGCCCATCGCCTCGGCCAGCCGCTCAAGCGCGAGGCTGCCGATCATCGAGCTGCCGCGCGCATTGAGGCCCGGCGACCAGGCCGCGATCGACGCGCGGCCCGGCACGATCGCCAGAATGCCGCCGCCCACCCCCGATTTGCCGGGAATGCCGACGCGGTAGGCGAACTCGCCCGATCCGTCATAATGGCCGCAGGTCAGCATCAGTGCGTTGATGCGCCGCGCCCGGTCGGGCGGCACCAGCACCTCGCCATGCGGGCCGCGCCCGCCCGCCATCAAATAATGGCCGGCGCGCGCCAGCTGGCGGCAGCTCATCGTGATCGCGCACTGGGCGAAATAGACCTGCAGCACATCGGCGACCGCATGGTCGAGCCGCCCGCAGCTCTTGATATAGCTGGCAAGCGCGGCGTTGCGGTGCCCGGTCTCGGCCTCCGAACAGGCGACCTCGGCATTAATGGCAATGCCCGGATCATTTGCCAGCAGCCGCAGATAATCGAGGATCTCGGCGGTCGCCGCCTCTGCCGTGCGCCCGGCCAGGATCACGTCGCTGACGACGATGGCCCCGGCATTGATGAACGGATTGCGCGGCAGCCCCTGTTCATGTTCGAGCTGGACGATCGAGTTGAACGCCGATCCCGACGGCTCGCGGCCGACGCGCTGCCACAACCGCGCGCCGATGCGGTTGAGCGCCATCGTCAGGGTGAAGACCTTGGAAATGCTCTGGATCGAAAAGCCGTGATCGGCATCGCCGCCGACATGCATCTGCCCATCCGCGGTCAGCACGGCGATGCCGAACCGGTCGGCATCGGCGCGGGCGAGGGCGGGGATGTAGTCGGCAACGCGGCCGCGCTGCGGTTCGTGCGCCATGTCGGCGGCAAGGCGGGCGACGATGCGGGCGAGATCGGGGGATTGGGCAACCATGCCTCACCCTATAGGCGCGTCGGAACCGAAATGGCTGGCCACAGGCTGCAATCTTTGGGCCGCCGCCTTGGCGTGGCCCGCCCTGCACCGCCCCTGTTTCCGGTGCGCGGCCCGCGGCAGCGGACGCCGCCGCTCAGAGCTTGCCGTCGGCGTCGAGCGCATAGCCGGCGCTGCGCACCGTGCGGATGATGTCGGGCCGCCCGCCGGCATTGATCGCCTGGCGCAGCCGGCGGATATGCACATCGACGGTGCGCGGCTCGATATCGGCGTCATGGCCCCAGACGCTGTCGAGCAGCCGCTCGCGCGAGAACACCCAGCCCGGATGTTCGAGGAAATGCTTGAGCAGGCGGAACTCGGTCGGGCCGAGCGCGACCAGCTGGCCGCCGCGGCGCACCTTGTGGCCGACCGTGTCCATTTCCAGATCGGCATAGGTCAGCTGCTCGCCCGCCAGCGCCGGGCGCACGCGGCGCAGCACCGCGCCGACGCGCGCGACCAGCTCGCGCGGCGAAAACGGCTTGGTCACATAATCATCGGCGCCGGTTTCCAGCCCGCGGACCCGGTCCTCTTCCTCGCCGCGCGCGGTGAGCATGATGATCGGCACATTCTGCGTCTCGGGCATCCGGCGCAGGCGGCGGCAGACCTCGATCCCCGACAGTCCCTCGATCATCCAGTCGAGCAGGACGAGATCGGGGGTGTTTTCCTGCGCGATCAGCAGCGCTTCCTCGCCATCGGCGGTGTGGCGGATCTCGAAATCCTCGCGCTGGAAATGCCAGACCAGCAGTTCGGCCAGTGCAGCATCGTCCTCGACCAGCAGCATCTTGGCCCGGGCCATCACTGCGTCTCCGTCACATCATCGCCGCGTTCGCGCTCGGCCATGTGCACGCCCTTGGCGGCGAAATAGACCATTTCGGCGACGTTGGTCGCATGGTCGCCGATCCGTTCCAGATTCTTGGCGATGAACAGCAGGTGCGCCGCCTCGCCGATGGTCGCTGGATTTTCCATCATGAAGGTCAGCAGCGTGCGGAACAGGCTGTTGTAGAAATCATCGACCGCACGGTCGCGCTTGTTGACCTCGATCGCCGCTTCCCAGTCGCGCGCGGCAAAGGCGTCGAGCACGTCGTGCAGCATGTCGCTCGCCAGCTGCGCCATTGCCGGCAGCACCGACAGCGCCTCGATCTGGTGCTGGCGGCCGATCAGCGGCACGCGCTTGGCGATGTTCTTGGCATAATCGCCGATGCGTTCGATGACCGCCGCGATCTTGAGCGCGGCGACCACCTCGCGCAGATCGTCGGCCAGCGGCGCGCGCAGGGCGATGATCTGGACGGCGAGCTTTTCGACCGCCGCCTCCAGCTCGTCGATGCGCTTGTCCTCGGCGACGATGCGGCTCGCGGCCTCCAGATCGTGCCGCGTCAGCGCGGCCATCGCATGGTCGATCGCCGCCTCGGCGCGACCGCCCATTTCCGAGATCAGGCCGCGCAGCTTGACGATGTCTTCGTCAAACGCCTTGACCGTATGTTCCTGCATGTTCCGCGTCCTCAGCCATAGCGTCCGGTGATATAGTCCTTGGTGCGTTCCTGCCGGGGATTGGTGAACAGTTCCGACGTCACACCATATTCGATCAATTCGCCCAGATGGAAAAAGGCGGTGCGCTGCGACACGCGCGCGGCCTGCTGCATATTGTGCGTCACGATCACGATCGCATAACGCCCGCGCAGCTCGTGGATCAGCTCCTCGATCTTGGCGGTGGCGATCGGATCGAGCGCCGATGCCGGCTCGTCCATCAGGATGACTTCGGGGTCGACCGCGATGGCGCGGGCGATGCACAGCCGCTGCTGCTGGCCGCCCGACAGCGCGGTGCCGCTGTCCGACAGCCGGTCCTTCACCTCGTCCCACAGCCCGGCGCGGCGCAGCGACTGTTCGACAATCCCTTCAAGCTCGCTCTTGCTGCGCGACAGGCCGTGGATGCGCGGCCCGTAAGCGACGTTTTCAAAGATCGACTTGGGAAAGGGATTGGGTTTCTGGAACACCATCCCGACGCGTGCGCGCAGCTGCACCACGTCCATTTCGGGCGCGTAGATATCCTCGCCGTCAAGCGCGATCCGGCCTTCGACCCGGGCGTTGCCGATGGTGTCGTTCATCCGGTTGAGCGTGCGCAGGAAGGTCGATTTGCCGCAGCCCGACGGGCCGATGAACGCGGTGACATTTTCCATGTCGACATCGATCGACACGTTCCGGATCGCCTGCTTGGCGCCATAGAACACGCTGACGTCGCGCGCCGTCATCTTGGGACGGGTGGGGGTGGTCGGCTCAGACATGGATCACCAGCGTTGTTCGAAGCGGTTGCGGAGATAGATGGCGACGGCGTTCATCGCGAGCAGGAACACCAGCAGCACGATGATCGCGGCCGAGGTCTTTTCGACGAACCCGCGGCTGACCTCGTCGGACCAGAGGAAGATCTGCACCGGCAGCACGGTCGCCGGATCGGAAATGCCGCCGGGCGGCGAGGCGATGAACGCGCGCATGCCGATCATCAGCAGCGGGGCCGTCTCGCCGAGCGCGCGCGCCATGCCGATGATCGTGCCGGTCAGGATGCCCGGCAAGGCGAGCGGCAGGACATGGTGGAACACCACCTGGATGCGGCTGGCGCCGATGCCGAGTGCGGCGTCGCGGATCGAGGGCGGCACCGACTTGATCGCGTTGCGCCCGGCAATCACGATCACCGGCATCGTCATCAGCGCGAGCGTCAGCCCGCCGGCAAGCGGGGCCGAGCGCGGCAGATGCCAGGTGTTGAGGAAGATGGCGAGGCCGAGCAGCCCGAAGATGATCGAGGGCACCGCCGCCAGATTGTTGATCGACACCTCGATCAGGTCGGTCCAGCGGTTGCGCGGCGCATATTCCTCCAGATAGACGGCCGACAGCACGCCGATCGGAAAGGCGAGGGCGAGTGTGACCAGCATGGTCAGCAGCGATCCCTTGAGCGCCCCCCAGATGCCGACCATCGCCGGATCGGTGGCGTCGGCATCGGTCAGGAAGGTGAGGTTGAAGCCGGTGCGCACCGCGCCCGTCGCGGTCAGCCGCGCATAATCGGCCTCGGCGCGCGCCGTGCCCTGATGCTTGGCGGCGACGTCGATCGGATCGGCCGCCGGCAGCCACAATGGAGCGGTGCGCGACAGCACCGCCGGATCGGCCTTGATCGCGCGGCGCAGCTCCAGCCATGCCGCCTCGGACAGCAGCCGCTCGCCGCCCGGCCCGAACTGGCGCACGGCGGTGCGGTTGACCAGATCCTCCAGCCCGGCGGTCGCCAGCAGCCGGTCGGCATCCGCGCCGCCCAGCATCGCCGGCGTCACCGCCAGCCCGGCGCGCGCGAAATCGACATCCAGCCGGATTTCGGTGCGGGTGAAGCCGCGCCAGCCATTGGCGATCATCACCACCAGCAGAAACGCAAGGAACGCCGCCGACAGCATGACCGCGCCCAGCCCGGCCAGGCGGAACCGGCGTTCGGCCGCATAGCGCCGCCGGATCCGGCGCTGCATCGCCGCGCCCTTCCAGTCGGTCGGCGCGCGCCCGGCCTCGGTGCCGCGCGGCGGCACGCCGGCAAGAACCGTGTCACTCATAGGCTTCCCGATATTTTTTGACGACGCGCAGGGCGACGATGTTGAGCAGAAGCGTGACGATGAACAGCACCAGCCCGAGCGCGAAGGCGGCGAGCGTCTTGGGGCTGTCAAACTCCTGATCGCCGGTCAGCAGCTGGACGATCTGGACGGTGACGGTGGTCACGCTGGCAAAGGGGTTGGCGCTCAGATTGGCGGTCAGCCCGGCGGCCATCACTACGATCATCGTCTCGCCGATCGCGCGGCTGACCGCGAGCAGCACGCCGCCGACGACGCCCGGCAGCGCCGCGGGCAGCAGCACCCGGCTGATCGTTTCGGACTGGGTGGCCCCCATGGCGAGCGAGCCGTCGCGCATCGCGCGCGGCACGGCGGCGATCGAGTCGTCGGCCATCGACGACACGAACGGGATGATCATCACCCCCATCACCAGCCCGGCGGCGAGCGCGCTTTCCGATGTCGCGCTGGCCAGGCCGAGCGCGGCGGCGGCATCGCGCACCGCCGGCGCCACGGTCAGCGCGGCGAAATAGCCATAGACGACGGTGGGAACGCCGGCGAGGATCTCCAGCACCGGCTTCATCCAGGCGCGCACCCGGGGGGCGGCATATTGGGTCAGATAGATGGCGCTCATCAGCCCGAGCGGGATCGCCACCAGCATCGCGATGATCGCGCCGATGAAGATCGTGCCCCAGAACAGCGGCACCGCGCCGAACACGCGGTTGATGTCGCCGAACCCGGCCTGTTGCGGGCTCCAGCTGGTGCCGAACAGAAAGCCGGCGGGCGACACCATCTGGAAGAAGCGCGCGGATTCGAACAGCAGCGACGCGATGATCCCGACCGTGGTCAGGATCGCGATCAGCGAGGCGAGCAGCAGCCCGCCCATCACCAGCCGTTCGACGCGGGTGCGCGCGCGGAAATCGGCGCGGATGCGGGTGAAGACGAACGCTCCACAGGCAAAGGCGATCAGGATCGCGGTCGCACCGCCGTAAAAGCTGAACCGCGCCGTCGCCTCCGCATAGGCCGGGGCGAGCCGCGCCGACAGCGGGTTGAAGGCATTGGCCTGCCCGCCCGTGCCGATGCGCCGCGCCTCGCTCAGGATCGCGGCGCGATCGACCGTCTCGGCGGGCAGCAGCTGCGCGGCCGGCGTCTGGAGCACGGCATCTGTGACCAGCGCGGGCGCA
This sequence comes from Sphingomonas sp. URJC2, assembly GCF_059803575.1. NCBI lineage: Bacteria > Pseudomonadati > Pseudomonadota > Alphaproteobacteria > Sphingomonadales > Sphingomonadaceae > Sphingomonas > Sphingomonas sp. URJC2. Next base: position 40,481 of record NZ_JAPFGX010000023.1, on the reverse strand, counting down.
AAGCTGCTCCACAGCGCGATGAAGGCGAGCGCGGGCACCACCGTCCAGATCGCGACATACCAGCCATGATAGCCGGGCAGCGAATGCGCGCGCACACCGGGAGCGGCCGCGCGCGCCCGGGCGCGGGCCCGCCCGGCGGCCCAGCCGACCAGGCCGAGGCCGAGAACGAGGATCAGGGTCGACAGCGGCGTCATCGTCACTTCAGCTCCGCCGGGTCGAGCGCGGTCAGCTCGGTCGCGACGCGCGCATTGGCCGCCATCACCGCCGGCGGGGCGGGGATCAGGTCACGGCGCGACAGATAGGAACCGGGCCGCCAGCCATTGGCATATTCGGCGATGAACTCGCGCAGCCCCGGCACCGCGCCCAGATGGGCTTTCTTGACATAGACGAACAGCGGCCGCGCGCCCGGATAGCTGCCATCCTGGATGGTCGCGACCGAGGGCATCACCCCCTGGATCGCCACGCCGCGCAGCGTGTCGAGATTTTCCTCCAGAAAGCTGTAGCCGAACGCGCCGATGGCGGTCGGATTCACATTGAGCTTCTGGACGATCAGATTGTCGTTTTCGCCCGAATCGACATAGGCGCCGTCGTCGCGCAGCTTGGCGCAGATATTCTCGAACTTTTTCGGATCGCTGCTCTTGAGCGCGCGGGTCGCGGGATCGGTCTCGCAGCCGGGTTTCAGCACCAGCTCGACCAGCGAATCGCGCGTGCCCGATGTGCTCGACGGGCCATAGACCTTGATCGGCACCGCCGGCAGCGCGGGGTTGATGTCGCGCCATGTCCGCGCGGTGTTGGGCCGCCCGAACGGCGCGGCGGCGATGGCGCGATAGACATCGGCCTCGCTGAGCGCGAGGCGCGGGCCGTTTTTCGCCTGGGCAAAGGCAAGGCCGTCGACGCCGATCTGCAGCTCGATCACCTCGGTCACGCCGTTGCGCGCGCAATCGGCATATTCGGACGCCTTGATCCGGCGCGAGGCGTTTTCGATGTCGGGATAGGCGGCCCCCACCCCGGCGCAGAACAGCTTCATCCCCGCGCCGGTCCCGGTCGATTCGACGATCGGCGACTGGAACTGCGTGTATTTGCGCACAAATTGTTCGGCGACCGCCGTGGTGAACGGATAGACGGTCGACGACCCGACAACGCGGATCTGCGCGCGCGCGCCGGTGCCGCCGTCATCGGCCGCATCCTGGCAGGCCGGCAGCGCAACCGCGGCAACAGCAAGGCCCGCGGCCAGAAACGCCCTGGTCACTTTCATCCGAAAATCAGTCCCAATCGCTTGGCGGCGGTTCGCGCACCGCCTGCCCCGTCATTCGCGGCTAGCAGCCAATCAGACCGTTCCTGTTACAGCGCTGTTACCGTTTGATGACAGTCGCAGCGGCGCGGGCGGCAACAGCGCCGTGACCGTGGTGCCCTTGCCCAGCGTCGACTGGATGTCGAGCCGCCCGCGATGCCGCTCGATGATGTGCTTGACGATGGCGAGCCCGAGGCCGGTGCCGCCCAGCGCCCGGCTGCGGCTCGAATCGACGCGGTAGAAACGCTCGGTCAGGCGCGGCAGATGTTCGGGGGCGATTCCCTCGCCCTCGTCGTCGACGCTCAGCCGGATCATCGATCCCGGCCCGCGCGACAGGCTGACGGTGATCGGCGTGCCCGGCCGGCCATATTTCATCGCATTGTTGATCAGATTGTGCAGCACCTGCGACAGCTGCGCCCGGTCGCCGGCGACAAAGGGCAGGCTTTCATCGATATCGGTCACGATGTCGCGGCCGCGCTCGCCGCGCTGGTCGCGCAGCACGGCATGGGTTTCGGCGATCAGCCCGGCCATGTCGATCGCCGTTTCGGGGGCGCGATATTTCTCCGCCTCGATCCGCGACAGCGACATCAGATCATCGACCAGCCGCTGCATCCGTTGCGCCTCGTCATGCATGATCTTCAGGAACCGCTTGCGCACGGCCACGTCGCCGCCGGCCTTTTCATCGTCCAGCGTCTCGACATAGCCGAGAATGGCCGACAGCGGCGTGCGCAGTTCGTGGCTGGCATTGGCGACGAAATCGACGCGCATCTTTTCGGCCGCATGGCCGGCACTGCGGTCGACCAGATGGACGAGGCGGCGGCCGTCGGGCAGCGCCGCCACCTGCATTTCCCAGCGCGTGTCGCGGCCGCCAAGGCCGACCAGCTCGGTCGGCTGCGCATCGCCGGGCGATGTGCCGGCCAGCAGCCGCTCCGCCGCCGCCGGGTGGCGGATGGCGATGCGCGCGTCCTCGCCCACCACATGTTCGCCAAGCAGCGCGCGCGCGGCGCGGTTGGCCGCCGCCACCCGCCCGTCGCCGACCAGCAGCACCGGATCGCCGACCGCATCGAGGATCGCGCCGATGGAGCCGTCGCCGCCGGGCAGGATCACAGGGGCCGATGGTGCCGGTGCGGGCTGCGGGCGTTCATGCGGCCACAGCGCGACCAGCATTGCGATGCCGACGGTCAGATTGGCCCCCAGCACCAGTCCCGGCGCGCCGAGCAGCGCGCCCGCGACCAGCCCGCCCAGCTGGATCAGCACGGCCAGCAGGATGCGGTCCATCAGCCCGGCTCCCCGGCGGAAATGCTGCCGGCCCGGCCCCGCGCCAGCCGGGCGAGTGCGGGCACCAGCTCGTCATAGCCGTCGATCACCGCATCCGCGCCCAGATCCTCGACCGGGCCGGACAGAAAGCCGAAACTGACCGCGATCACCGGCACCCCGGCGGCGCGGGCGGCGGCGACGTCATAGCTCGAATCGCCCAGAAACGCGGCGCGCCCGCCGCCCAGCCGGTCGATCATCGCATGGATCGGCGCGGGGCTGGGCTTGGCATTGCCCTTGCCCAGCGTGTCGCCGCCGATCAGCGTGTCGAACCGGTCGATCAGCCCCAGATCGGTCAGCAGGGTGCGCGCGAAGCTTTCGAATTTGTTGGTCACGACCGCGAGCCTGACGCCGCGCGCCGACAGGGTGTCGAGCGCCTCGACCATCCCCGGATAGGGCACCGAGCCATCGGCCAGATTGGCCCCGTACCAGTCGAGCAGCAGCCGGTAGAGGCGGCGAAACTCGGCTTCGTCCGCGCCACCGCTCAGCGCAAGCCCGCGCTCCAGCATCAGCTTGGCCCCGCCGCCGATCATCGGCCGCACCTGATCGGGCGCGATCAGCGGCCGGCCGCCGGCGGCCAGCGCATGGTTGACCGCACGCGCCAGCGTCGCGCTGGTGTCGATCAGCGTGCCGTCGAGATCGAAACCGACGATAGCAAAGCCGTTCTCGTCGAAATCCGGGGCCGGGACTGTCGCCATGGGTTCTCCCTGATGGGCCGGGTGCAACGCGATCCGCCCGCTGCCCATCGCCGCCCCTTGCCCCGCCCCGGCCCGCCATGGCAAGCGCCGCCATGTGACACAGCCAGCCAATCTCGCCGCCATCGTGCTCGCCGCCGGCAAGGGCACGAGGATGAAATCCGCGCTGCACAAGGTGCTGCATCCGCTCGCCGGGCGGCCGATGCTGATGCATCTGCTCAACAGCCTGGCGGCGCTGCGCCCGGCGCGCGTCGTGACGGTGGTCGGCAGCGGCCGCGACCAGCTGGAACGGGCGCTGGCCGGGCGCGATGTCAGCCTGGCCGTGCAGGAACCGCAGCTGGGCACCGGCCATGCCGTGCAGCAGGCGGAAGCCGCGCTTGCCGGCTTCGATGGCACGGTGCTGATCCTCTACGGCGATGCGCCGCTGGTGACTGCCGACACCATGGCGCGGCTGGCGGCGCGGCTCGACGCGGCCGACCGGCCGGCGGTCGCGGTGCTCGGCTTCCGGCCCGCCGATCCGGGGGCCTATGGCCGGATCATCGCGACGCCCGAGGGGCGGATCGAAAAGATGGTCGAGCACAAGGACGCCTCGCCCGCCGAACGGGCGGTGACCTTGTGCAACTCCGGGCTGATGGCGGTGCGCGCCGCCGATCTGTTCGCGCTGCTCGCCCGTGTCGGCAACGACAATGCGGCGGGGGAATATTATCTGCCCGACATCGTCATGCTGGCGACCGCCGATGGCCGGGCCTGTGCGGTCATCGAAACCGATGCCGACGAGGTTGCGGGTGTCAACAGCCGGGGCGAGCTGGCGGCGATGGAGGCGCGCTGGCAACAGGCCCGGCGTGCAGCCGCGATGGCTGACGGCGTGACCCTGGTCGCGCCCGACACGGTGTGGTTCTGCCACGACACCAGGCTTGGCCGCGACGTGGTGATCGAACCGCATGTCGTGTTCGGCCCCGGGGTCGAGATCGCCGACGGGGCGGTGATCCGCGCGTTCAGCCATCTGGAGGGCGCGTCGGTCGGCCCGGGGGCGGAAATCGGCCCCTATGCACGGCTGCGCCCCGGCGCGGTGCTGGGCCGCGGCGTAAAGATCGGCAATTTCGTCGAGGTGAAGAAGACGCGCCTTGCCGACGGGGCCAAGGCCAATCACCTGTCCTATCTGGGCGATGCGGAGATCGGCGCGGGGGCCAATATCGGCGCGGGGACGATCACCTGCAACTATGACGGCTTCCTCAAGCACCGCACGGTCATCGGCGCGGGGGCGTTCATCGGCTCGAACAGCGCGCTCGTCGCCCCGGTCGCGGTCGGTGACGGCGCGATCGTCGCCGCCGGGTCGGTGGTGACCGCCGATGTGCCCGCCGACGCGCTGGCGCTTGGCCGCGCCGGACAGTCGGTCAAGCCCGGCTGGGCCGCGCGGTTCCGCGCGATGATGGCGGCGCGGCGCGGCGGCTGAGCAAGCCCGGCGCGCGGCGTTGGCGGCTGGCGGCTGGCGCGGGCCGGGCGGCGCGGCTATGCGGTGACGCGCGCGGATTTGAGACCATTTAACCGAAAGAGTTTGAGACTATGTGCGGCATCATCGCGATCCTCGGCAGCCATGACGTCGCCGACCGGCTGGTCGACGGGCTGAGGCGGCTTGAATATCGCGGCTATGACTCCGCCGGCGTCGCGACCGTGCATGGCGGCCGCATCGAACGCCGCCGCGCCGAGGGCAAGCTCGTCAATCTGGCGCGTAAGCTGGCCGCCGATCCGCTGCCCGGGCTGGTCGGGATCGCGCATACCCGCTGGGCGACGCATGGCGCGCCGACCGAGGACAATGCCCATCCCCATGCCGCCGGGCGCGTGACGCTGGTGCACAATGGCATCATCGAGAATTTCAAGCCGCTGCGCGACGAGCTGATCGCCGATGGCCGGGTGTTCACCAGCCAGACCGACACCGAGGTCGTCGCCCATCTGATCGACCGCGAACTGGCGGCGGGCCATGATCCCGAAACCGCGGTGCGCCGCGTGCTGCCGCGCCTGCACGGCGCGTTCGCGCTCGCCGTGCTGTTCCAGGATCATCCCGATCTGCTGATCGGCGCGCGGCTCGGCTCGCCGCTCGTGCTCGGCTATGGCGAAGGGGAGGGCGAGGGCGAAATCTATCTCGGCTCCGATGCGCTGGCGCTCGCCCCGCTCACCCAGAAAATCGCCTATCTCGACGAAGGCGACTGGGTGGTGATCCGGCGCGGCGGCGCGACCATCCATGACCGCGACAACCGCCCGGTCGATCGCCCCGTGACGCTGTCGGGCATCACCGGCGCGCTGATCGACAAGGGCAATCACCGCCATTTCATGCAGAAGGAGATTTACGAGCAGCCGGTCGTCGTCGCCCAGACGCTCAGCTCCTATCTGCGCCCGGTCGAGGAACAGGTGGCGCTGCCCGATCTCGGCTTCGATCTCGGCCGCATCGGCCGCGTCGCCATCGTCGCCTGCGGCACCGCCTCCTATGTCGGCGCGATCGGCAAATACTGGATCGAGCAGCTGGCGCGCGTGCCGGTCGAGGTCGATGTCGCCTCGGAGTTCCGCTACCGCGATCCCGTGCTCGGCCCCGACATGCTCGGCCTCGTCATCTCGCAGTCGGGCGAGACGGCGGACACGCTCGCTGCGCTGCGCCACATGAAGGCGCATGGGGTGACGGTGGCCGGCATCATCAACGTGCCGACCAGCTCGATGGCGCGCGAGGTCGATCTGCTGCTGCCGACCCATGCCGGGCCCGAAATCGGCGTCGCCTCGACCAAGGCCTTTACCTGCCAGCTGGCGGTGATGGCGGCGCTGGCCGTCAATCTCGCCCGCGCGCGCGGGCGGCTGGATGCGGCCGAGGAAGCCGAAATCGTCCGCCAGCTGGCCGAGGTGCCGGCGGCGATGAACGCGGCGCTCGCCCATGACGCGGAGATCGAGGCGATGGCCCCGACCATCGCGGGCGCGCGCGACGTGCTGTATCTGGGGCGCGGGCCGGATTACCCGCTGGCGCTGGAAGGGGCGCTGAAGCTCAAGGAAATCAGCTACATCCACGCCGAAGGCTATGCCGCCGGCGAGATGAAGCACGGCCCGATCGCGCTCATTGACGATCAGGTGCCGGTGGTGGTGATCGCGCCGTCAGGGCCGCTGTTCGACAAGACGGTGTCGAACATGCAGGAGGTCCGCGCGCGCGGCGGCAAGGTGGTGCTGATCTCCGACGCCGACGGGCTGGCGCAGGCGGGCGACGGGCTGCTCGCCTCGATCGAAATGCCGCGCGTCCACCCGCTGATCGCCCCGCTGGTCTATGCGGTGCCGGTGCAGCTGCTCGCCTATCACGTCGCGGTCGCCAAGGGCACCGATGTCGATCAGCCGCGCAACCTGGCGAAGAGCGTCACCGTCGAGTGACGCCGCCATCCGGTCGGGCCGGCAGAGGGGTCAGCTCAGCCGGTCGATCTTGGCCTGAAGGGCGGCGAGTTGGTCCTTGAGCGCGGCGATGTCGTCGTCCTTGCGCGCGCCGGCCGGGGCGTCGTCCTGGTCCGGGCGGGGCTGGAAGGCGCTGGCGGCGGCTTCGAACATTTCCATGTTGCGGCGCGCGATTTCGGCGAACGGGCCACCGGCGAATGCGCCCTGCATCGCCTTGTGGAACTGCGCCTGATTGCGGCGGAACGCCTCCATCGACGCTTCCAGATATTGCGGCACCATCGCCTGCATCGAATCTCCATACATGGCGATCAGCTGGCGCAGGAAGCTGACCGGCAGCATCGTCTGCCCGCGCTGTTCCTCGTCCATGATGATCTGGGTCAGGACGCTGTGGGTGATGTCCTCGTCGCTCTTGGCGTCGCGGACTTCGAAGTCGCGGCCGTCGCGGACCATCTGGGCCAGATGATCGAGCGTGATATAGCTCGACGTTTCGGTGTTGTAGAGCCGGCGGTTGGCGTATTTCTTGATGATCACAACGCCCTGGGCGCGGTTCGGATTCTTGGCCATGCAGATTGTCCCGCAAGAAGGTTCAGGCCCGGTAGCACCGGCTGTTGATGCGGCGCAACATGGCCCGCGTCCATTACCTCTGTTTATCGATCTGCTCCGCGCCGAGCTGGGGGCGGACGCGGCGCAGCTGGCCGCCGCGCTCGCCGGGCTGCGCGCGTTTCAGGCCGCGCCGCGCGCCGCGCCGCTGCCCGCCATGCCCGAGGTCGCGCGGGTCGGCCGTGCCTGCATCCGCGATTATGGCGGTGCGGGTGCGCCCGTGCTGTTCGTGCCCTCGCTGATCAATCCGCCGACGATCCTCGACCTGACGGCGGACCAGTCGCTGCTGCGTTGGTTGGCGGGTCGGGGGCTGGCAGGCCGGGGCGTGCGCCCGCTGCTGGTCGATTGGGGCACGCCCGCGCCGCATGAGCCGCATGACATTGCCGGCCATGTCGAGGCGCTGTTGCTGCCGCTGATCGCCGCGCTCGGCACGCCGCTGCATCTTGCCGGCTATTGTCTGGGCGGCACGATGGCGCTGGCGGCGGCGGTGCATGCCCGGCCGCTCAGCCTGACGCTGATCGCCGCGCCCTGGCGTTTTGCCGGCTATGACGATGGCGCGCGGGCGGCGATCTCGGCGCTGTGGGATGCCGCGCACGCGGCCTGTGCGGCGCTCGGGCTGGTGCCGGTCGAGGTGCTGCAAACCGGCTTCTGGCGGCTCGATCCGGTCCGCACGGTTGCCAAATATGCGCGCTTTGCCGCGATGCCGCCGGACAGCGCCGCGGCGCGGGCGTTCATCGCGCTCGAGGACTGGGCGAATGGCGGCGCGCCGCTGACCTTTGCGGCCGGGCGCGAACTGTTCGATGATTTCTACGCCGCCGATCTGCCCGGCAGCGGCCGCTGGCGGGTGGGCGGCATGGCGGTGACACCCGATGCGATTACCTGCCCGATGACCGAGTTCGTGTCGCAGACCGACCGGATCGTGCCGCCCGGCGCGGCGGCGGGGCTTGCGGGGGCGCGGCAGATCGATCTCGGCCATGTCGGGATGATCGTCGGCGGGCGGGCGCGGGCGATGCTGTGGGAGCCGCTGGCCGACTGGCTTTCGCAGGTGCGACAAAGCTGATACGCGGCCGGCCGACAACAGATTGCCGCACCGAACGCTTGAGGACCCTCGCCATGACCGACCGCAATCAGGACATTGTGATCACCGCCGCGCGGCGCACGCCCGTCGGCAGCTTCATGGGCAGCTTTGCCGCCACGCCCGCGCATGAACTGGGCCGGGTGGCGATCCTCGCCGCGCTCGCCGATGCCGGGGTGGCCGGGGAGGATGTGTCCGAAGTGATTCTGGGCCAGGTGCTGACCGCCGCCCAGGGGCAGAACCCGGCCCGTCAGGCAGCGATGGCCGCCGGCATCCCGCAGGAAGTGCCGGCATGGGGCGTCAATCAGGTCTGCGGGTCGGGCCTGCGCGCGGTGGCGACCGCCGCCCAGATGATCGCTGCCGGCGATGCGACGATCATGGTCGCGGGCGGGCAGGAAAACATGTCGCTCAGCCCCCATGCCCAGGCCTTGCGCGCCGGGGCGAAGATGGGCGCGGTCGAGCTGGTCGACACGATGATCAAGGACGGCCTGACCGATGTGTTCAACGGCTATCACATGGGCATCACGGCCGAAAATCTGGCCGAGCGCTACCAGATCGGCCGCGCGGAGCAGGATGCCTTTGCCGCCCAGTCGCAGAACAAGGCCGAGCGCGCCCGCGCCGAAGGCCGGTTCGCGGGCGAGATCGCGCCGGTCACCGTCAAGGGGCGCAAGGGCGATGTCGTGGTCGACCGTGACGAGTTCATCCGCGACGGCGTGACCGCCGACAGCCTGTCGGGCCTGCGCCCGGCCTTCAAGAAGGACGGCAGCGTCACCGCGGGCAATGCCTCGGGCCTCAATGACGGCGCGGCGGCGCTGGTGCTGATGAGCCGCGCCGAGGCCGAACGGCGCGGCGCGCCGGTGCTGGCGCGCATCGCCGGCTGGGCGTCGGCGGGCGTCGATCCGGCGGTGATGGGCATCGGCCCCGCCCCGGCCAGCCGCCGTGCGCTCGCCCGTGCCGGCTGGAGCATCGGCGATGTCGACCTGATCGAGGCGAACGAGGCGTTCGCCGCCCAGGCGCTGGCGGTGGGCCGCGAGCTGGGCTGGGACCCGGAACGGGTCAACGTCAATGGCGGCGCAATCGCCATCGGCCATCCGATCGGCGCGAGCGGCGCGCGAATCCTCGTCACCCTGCTGCACGAAATGCAGCGCCGCGATGCGCGCAAGGGGCTGGCGACGCTGTGCATCGGCGGCGGCATGGGCGTCGCGCTCTGCGTCGAGCGCTGATGCATTGATGTCGCTGATTGCTGCGATTGGCAGCAGGCCTTAACTTAAGTTGTTGTTTTTGAATGTCGCCCCGGTCGCGCCCCTGCGCGGCCGGGGCGTTTTGCGTTGCCGAAATGCAACACTTCGACGGGTTATGAACGCTTTGTGAATTTGCCCGGATTCACGATCTTGCAATGTTTGTGAAATTTTCGTTCGTTCTCCCCGCACGTGGCGCAGCTGCGCTGCTTAAGTCCGGGGGTTTTATGTCATCTTATCGCTTTCTGGCGGCCACGGCGCTCGCCAGCGTTTCGCTGATTGCAGTCTCCAGCCCTGCCCTTGCGCAGGCGGCCGACAAGGCCGCGCCCGCCACGGCAGCGGCGGATGACGACGATACCAAGCTGATCACCATCACCGGCTCGCGCATTCCGCGGCCGGAGTTTGACGGCATCCTGCCGGGCGTGCAGCTCGATTCGCAGCAGCTCCAGACGCGCGGCTTCACCAACGTGCTCGAAGCGCTGAACGATCTGCCGCTGGTCGGTCCCGGCGCGTCGTTCAACGGCAACAATGGCGGCCAGGCCGCGAGCCTCGGGGCGTCGTTCGTCGACCTGCTCGATCTCGGCACAAACCGCACCGTCACGCTGGTCAATGGCCGGCGCTTCGTTTCGGGCAACTCGGCGACCCTGTTCGTCGAAGGCAACACCACGGGCGGTCAGGTCGACCTGAACAGCCTTCCGGTCGGCATGATCGCGCGCGTCGACGTGCTGACCGTCGGCGGTGCTGCGGCCTATGGCGCCGACGCCATTGCGGGCGTCGTCAACGTCATCCTCAAGAACGACTATGAAGGCGCTGAAGTCAACGCTCTGGCCGGGATCAGCCAGGAAGGCGATGCGCCGCAGGTCAATCTGCGCGGGTTGTGGGGGAAGAACTTCTTCGACGACCGCCTGAACCTGACCCTGTCGTTCGAATATAACCGCATCGACGCGCTCGATGCCTTTGACCGCGATTTCCGCCTGCGCCGTGGTGGGGTGATCAACAACTTCGCCAATGGCGCGCGGCGCAACCCGGCCTTTGCGGCGGCGATCATCGATGCGGTCGGCGCGAACAATGCCGCGTTCCTGCGCAACAGCGACGACGGTGTGCCGGCCAACGCCTATGCGTTCGGCCTGATCAACACCACGATCAGCTTCCCGGGCACGATTTTCCGTGCAACCGGACCGGTCGTGGCTGCCCAGAACGGCATCGCCGCGCTCAACCAGTTCAATCCGAACGTGCCCAATGCCCAGCTGGTCAATGGTCTGCCGGGCGCGCCGCTGACCTTCACCACCGCGGGCAGCGCGATCAGCGGCAATGGTCTGAACGGCCGCACCACGCCGATCACCGGCCTGCCCTTCACCACCTTCGCGCCCACGGCGCTGCCGACCGGCGTCACGCCGGCCCAGGTGTTCACCCAGTTCGGGGTCACCGCGCCGGCCGGTGCGACGGCGGCCCAGCTGACGGCGCTGGCGGTCAATGTGCTGCAGGCCAACCGGCCGACGGCGCGTGAGTTCTTCGCCGCCAACCCGAACGTCCCGCTCAATTATTTCGCCGGCACGTTCAATCCGCAGCTGCCGCGCATCGCCAACACCGACACGACGCTGGTCACGGTCGGCCGCCCGGGCGGCACCACCGTGCAGGTGCCGGTCAACCAGGTGCTGCCGTTCGTCGCCGTGCCGCTGGAGTTCAATCCCGACGGCTCTGTGCGCCAGTTCAACCTGTCGACCACCTTCGGCCCGAACGAGCCGGGCACCTTCGGTTCGGCGCGCAACCCGACCGGCGGTTTTGCACCCAATCTGCGCAACACCGTGCTGCGCGTGCAGCAGGATCGTTACATTGCCAACGGCTTCATCAACTTCAAGCTGACGCCGGACATCACGATCTTCTCCGAAAACATCTACGCCTATACGCGCAGCATTTCGAAGCGGAACGCGACGTCGCAGAACTTCCTGTCGACCGGGGATGAAAATGCGCCGCTGATCGTCAACGTCAACAATCCGTTCCTGAGCGACGCGTCGCGCGCGACGCTGGCCCAGGCCGGCATCTCGTCGGCGGTCAACAATGGCAACTTCCTGATCACCCGCCAGAATCAGGATATCTTCGGCGACAATCCGTTCACCAACACCGCCGAGACGTTCCGCACCTCGACCGGGGTGCGCAGCGAGGGCGAACTGTTCGGCCGCAAGCTGACCGCCGAACTGTCCGCCACCTATGGCCGGGTGACGACGCAGACCAAGACCAGCCAGATCCGCGACCTCGAATATGTTCTGGCCGTGGACACGGTGCGCGATGCCAGCGGCAATATCCGCTGCCGCGCCCAGGTCGATCCGGCCTCGTTCCTCGGCCGGACGCCGACCGGCATCGCCTCGAACCTGACCCGCGTGGTCGGTGCCGACGGCATCCCGCGCGAAGTCGTCATCACGCCGACCGTCACCCAGGATCTGATCAACGGGTGCCAGCCGCTCAATCCGTTCGGCTTCAACAACATGAGCGAAGCGGCCAAGAGCTATGTCCGGGGCGATGTCCGCTTCCGCAACGTGGCTGAACAGCTGTTCCTGCAGGCGTCGTTCACCACCACCCTGTTCGACCTGCCGGCCGGCCCGGTCGGCATCTCGGGCACCGGTGAATATCGCCGTGAGACCATGGACTTCCAGTCGGACGAACTGAACCGGCTGGGCCGTTACCGCGCGGCGCCGTCGGCACAGACCAACGGCCGCATCGAAGTGTGGGAAGCCGGCGGTGAAATGCGGATCCCGATCACCGGCAACGGCTTCCTGGATTTCCTCGGCGATCTGTCGATCGATCCCGCCATCCGCGTGACCCAGCAGAGCGGGGCTGCGGCCGAATATCGCAACCTGGCCGGCCAGCTGGTGACGCCGCGGTCGAGCGGCGATCCGGCGACCATCTGGACGATTGCCGGCACCTGGCGTCCGATCCCGGACATCACGCTGCGCGGCAACATCACCCGCGCCATCCGCCAGCCGTCGATCGTCGAGCTGTTCCTGGGCGGTCAGCCGGCCTTTGCCGCGCCGACCGATCCGTGCGGCCCGAACAATATCGGCGGCGGGTCGAGCGCGGCCAATCGCCGGGCCAACTGCCGTGCGGCAGTGATCGCGGCCGGCCTCGCCGGCTCGGCCACGGCGGCGGATTCGTTCCTCCAGACCTTCGTGCCCAACACGGCCTCGCTGCCGGGCACCTTCTCTGGTGGGACCGGCCTGTCGCCGGAGCGCAGCCGCTCCTGGACGGTCGGCACGATCCTCGCGCCGCGCTTCATCCCGGGGCTGACGGTCTCGGTGGATTATTTCCACCTCAACCTCAGCAACATCATCCAGCCGACCAACCTGACCCAGGCGCTCAACTTCTGCTACGACTCCGCGACCTTCCCGGATTCGTCGGCGCAGACCGGTTCGAACACCTGCAACTTCTTCTCGCGTCAGGCTGACTTCCAGGTCGCGCCGGGCTTCTCCTCGGGCTTCATCAACCTGGCGGCGACGCGGCTGCGGGCGTTCAACATCTCGGCCCGTTATGGCTTCGACCTGCCGAATGATCTGGGCAGGCTGAACCTGTCGGGGAACGCCTATCATCTGCGGCGGTTCGCCGAGTCGGCGGCCGGCACGTTCACCGACGTGATCCGCTCCGACGGGACGTTCAACCGGCCGAAGTGGGAAACCCAGGCCCGTGTCCGCTATGAGCGCAAGGACCTGTTCACCCAGCTGACCTGGAACTGGCGTCAGAAGACCCGGATTTTCGTCAACGGTGCGCCGGCGACGATCGAGAACAATCCGCTCAACACCTATCCGTCGATCAGCCAGTTCGATCTGGCGGTGGGCGTGAACGTGACCGACAAGATCATGCTGCAGGGGGTGGTGTTCAACCTCACCAACCAGCGCTTCTATGACGATATCGGTCTGTTCCAGGGCGCGTTCTTCGACCAGATCGGCCGGCGTTTCCAGCTGTCGGCAAACGTCCGCTTCTAAGCTCTGGCATCATGCCCAAGGGCAGGGGGCGCGCCGCGAGGCGCGCCCCTTCTTTTTTGCGCCCGGCGACGGAGGGTCTGCATGCCGGGCTGTATCGCTCGGCGGTCTGGAAAACGCGGAGTCAGCTGCGAAATACGTTGCCCCGCTATTCCGGCACGTGGCGGGCAACAGGCGTCGCCCCACCGCGGCGGGGCGACGGCAAAACCGGATCAGCCCCAGATGCGCGCGAAACGGTCGCCCAGCCCGGTCAGCAGCTCATATTGGCTGACGCCTGCTGCCTGAGCAGTGGCGGGGAGGGCGAAATCAAGTCCCAGCCAGTCGCCCTCGCGCAGCTCGGGCGCATCGGTCACGTCGACCGCGACCAGATCCATCGACACCCGCCCGCGCAGCGGCAGCCGCCGGTCGCCGGCCAGCGCCGTGCCATGCCCGGTCAGCGCGCGCGGATAGCCATCGGCATAGCCGAGATTGAGGATCGCGATCTCGCTGTCGCCGGGCGCGGTCCACAGCGCGTTATAGCCGACGCCCGCCCCCGCCGGCACGCGCCGGCGCTGGAGGATCTGCGCTTCGGGGAAGGCGACCTGCGCGATGGCTCCGGCCGCCTCGCCGCGCGGCACGCCGCCATAGAGCGCAAGGCCGGGCCGGGTCAGGTCCAGCGCATAATCCGGCCCCAGACAGATGCCCGCCGAGTTGGCAAGGCTCAGCCGCTGATGGGCGACGCGCGGCGCGACGGCGAGCAGCTCTGCCCGCTGCGCCGCGTTCGACGCCCGGTCCTCATCGGCCGAGGCGAGGTGGCTCATCAGCGTGTCGGCGGCGATCCCGTCGAGCAGCCCGGCGGCGATATCGGCCGGCGACAGGCCCAGCCGGTTGATCCCGGTATCGACCATCACGTCGCACGGCCCGCCCCCGGCGGCGCGCCAGCGCTGCACCTGTTCGGGGCTGTTGAGCACCGGCCGCGCGGAGATGCTTGCCGCAAGCGCCATGTCTTCGACGCGGACACCGTGCAGCACCGACAGCGTCACGCCCTCCGGCAACGGCATCAGCGCCGCCGCCTCGGCCCAGGTCGCGACGAAGAAATCGCGGCATCCGGCGGCCGCCAGCCGGTCCATGACCGCCCGCGCGCCCAGCCCATAGCCATCGGCCTTGATCGCCGCCCCGCAGGCCGCGGCACCGCCGCGTGCGCGCAGCCAGCGCCAATTGGCGACAAGGGCGGCACCGTCGAGGCGCAGGCGGAGCGGGGCGGGGATGGTCACACCCCCGGCGCTAGCGCGCAGAGCGCCCAAGGTCGAGGGGGCAGCTGTGCCGGGTCGGGCCGGCGCGGCGCTGCCGTCCCGTCCCCTCAGCCATGCAGGTCGAGATCGCCGCGCCTCAGGAACAGCGCCGTCACCAGCGCCGCCATCGCCACCACCGCCCAGCAATACCACAGGCCCGAATAGGGATCGCCGGTCTTGGCGATGATCAGCTGGCTGACAAAGGGCAGGAAGCCGCCGAAATAGCCGGTGCCGATATGATAGGGGATCGACATCGAGCTGTAGCGGATGCGCGCCGGAAACAGCTCGGTCAGCAGCGCCGCGACCGGGCCATAGGTCATGCCCGACAGCGCGCTGAGCGCCATGATGCCGGCAAGGATGATCAGGATGTCGGCGGTGCCCGGCCGCACCCGGCCAAGATCATAGCCGGCCTCGGCCAGCGCCCTGTCCAGTTCGTCGGCGGTCGGATAGTCGCCCGCGCTCATCCGCGCATCGCCGATGATCACGCCGGTCAGGCTGGCATCGGTCGCATAGGGGACGCCGCGTTTCGACAGCATGTCGAGCGCCTGCCCGCACGGCGTCGCCTGCGTCTTGGCGAAGGGATTGTAGCGGCAATCGGCCCCGCCGACGACGATCGGCGCGCGCCGCGCGGCATCCGACAGCCCCGGATTGGCGGCATTGCCCATCATCGTGAAGATCGGGAACAGGAACAGCAGCGTCAGCAGATAGCCGACCAGAATCGGCGTCTTGCGGCCGACCTTGTCCGACAGCCAGCCGAACAGCACGAAGAAGATCAGCCCCGCCGCCGCGCCCAGCCCGACCAGCAGCTGCGCGACCGCCGGTTCGAGCTTCATCGCATTTTGCAGGAAATAGAGCGCCTGGAACATCGCCGTGTACCAGATCACGGTCAGCCCCGCCGCGATGCCGAACAGGGCGACGAACAGCCGCCGGCCATTGCCCGGATAGTTGAAGGTTTCCTTGAGCGGGTTCTGCGCCGTTTCCCCGGCTTCCTTCATCGCGCGGAACACCGGGCTTTCCGACAGCTTCAGCCGCATCCACAGCGAAATCGCCAGCAGCACCAGCGAGAACAGGAACGGGATGCGCCAGCCCCAGGCATTCCACGCCGCCTCGCCCAGCGCCGCCTCGGTCGCCAGCACCACGGCCAGCGACAGGATGAAACCGCCGGCCACCGATCCCTGGATGAAGCTGGTGTAGAAGCCGCGCCGCGCGGCGCTGGCATGTTCGGCGACATAGATGGCCGCGCCGCCATATTCGCCGCCCAGCGCCAGCCCCTGCACGACGCGCAGGAGCAGCAGGATCACCGGCGCTGCCACCCCGATGGTCGCGGCCGACGGCACCATGCCGACCGCCGCCGTCGCCAGCCCCATCAGCGTGATGGTGACGAGGAAGGTGTATTTGCGCCCCAGCCGGTCGCCCAGATAGCCGAACAGCACCGCGCCCAGCGGCCGGACGCCGAAGCCGACGGCAAAGCCCGCCAGCGCGAGCAGCAGCTGCGCGACCTCGCTGTCGGCGGGAAAGAAGGTGCGCCCGATGATCGCGGCCAGCGTGCCGTAGATGAAGAAATCATACCATTCGAACACGGTGCCGAGTGCGGAGGCGGTGATCACCAGCCGCACATCGCTGGTGCTCAGTTCCTCCGCCGGTCGGGCTGCCAGGCTTGCCACGCGGTTTATCCCCCCTGTCCCACTGCTTGTCGCTTTGCCCATCTGCTAAAGGGGGTTGCGGTTCAGAACAACCGCCCACCGTCCGGAACGGGCCGGTCGGGGGCGATCAGCACCACCGCCCCCTCAGCATCGGGCAGGCCGAGCGTCAGCACGTCCGACATCATCGGGCCGATCTGGCGCGGGGGAAAGTTGACCACCGCCAGCACCTGCCGGCCGATCAGCTGCTCCGGGGTGTGATGGCGGGTGATCTGCGCGCTCGATTTTTTCCGCCCCAGCTGGGGGCCGAAATCGATGACCAGCCGGAGCGCGGGCTTGCGTGCTTCGGGAAACGGCTCGGCGGAAACGATGGTGCCGACGCGGATGTCGACGCGTTCGAAATCGTCCCAGGCGATCATCATGGCGGCCCCGAAGCAGCGGGTGCGGCGGCATCATGGCCAGCCGCGTCAGGGTTGGCCGGGCCGCAGCATGTCGTGCGCGGCCCGGCCCCTTGCGTCACTTGGCGGGCTTGACGAACTTGAGCGTCATCCGGTCGCTCTCGCCGATCGCGGCATAGCGGGCGCGGTCGGTGTCGCCTTCGGCAAAGCTCGGCGGCAGCGTCCACACGCCCTTGGGATAATCGGCGGTGTCCTTGGGATTGGCATTGGCCTCGGACGCACCGGCAAAGCGGAAACCGGCGGCTTCGGCAAGGCGGCGGACGGTCGAGGTCTTCAGATAACCGCTCGACTGTTCGCGCGCCGCATCCGCCGTCTCGGGCAGCCGGTGCTCGACAATGCCCAGCACGCCGCCCGGCTTCAGCATCTCGAACATCTCGCGGAATGCCTTTTCGGCATAATCGGCTTTGGCCGGATCGCCCGAACCCATCCGCCAGTTATGCACGTTGCGGAACGTCAGCACGACATCGGCGGTGCCGGGCGCAACCGGGGTGCCGCCCAGAAAGCCCGGAAAGCTCGCCTGGCCGACCTTGCCGTAAAGCGCGGCGTCGGTGGCGAGGAACTTGGCATAACGGTCGGCCGCGCGCAGCGGCTGCGCCCCGATCAGCTTGCCCTTGGCCGCCAGATAGGGGGCCAGGATCTCGCTATACCAGCCGCCCATCGGCCAGATTTCGACCACCGTGTCGGTCGGCTTCACGCCGAAAAAGCTCAGCGTCTCGACCGGGTGGCGATATTGGTCGCGCGCGCGGTTGGCGGCGCTGCGGTGCGCGCCCGCCGCCGCCAGTTCCAGCGCCTTGCGCTCCACGCCCGATTTGGCCGCGGCCCCGGCCATGGTCGCTCCGGCCCCGCCAAGGGCAACGGCCGCAAGCAGGGCCGCGATGATCTTCGCACGCATCGGCATTCCTCCATTATCGCTGTGCGGCCGACATTGGTGTCTGGCCATGACAGTTGCAAGGCGGGCCGGTGCGGTTTGTCGGTCAGCGCATCCTTTGGTCGAAAAACGCCCAGGCCTCCTCGGCGAACTCGATGTCGCGATTCTGCGGCGCGGTGTCGGCATCCTGGCGCACCGACAGGCTTGGCACCTTGTGGCCGCCGCCGTCGAGCCGCCACCAGATCACCGGGGCGGTGCCGGCATAGACATGTTCGACCGCCGGGCCGCCATCGCTGGTATCGCGGTCGACCGTGCGGATGACCGGCGTGACGCCGGTAAGCGCGTTGATCGCCAGAAACCGGTCGCGCGTCGCCACCGCCGAAATCACCCGCCCGCGCACGCACAGCGGCGCATCGGCAACACAGCCGCCCGGATAGGGCATCAGCACCGTATCCCCGGTCGCCATCGTCATCAGCGCGGGCACCGCGCGCTGCGGCCCCGATGTGCACAGCCCCGCTTCCGGCCGCTCGGGCAGCTGCCCCGCCGAAGTGGCGATGCCGGCGATGCGGTCGGCGCGTTCAAAGGCGTAGCGGAAGGTCATCAGCGCGCCATTGGAATGGCCGGTCATGAACACCGCCCCCGCGCCCAGCCCCAGCTCGCTTTGCAGCCGGGCGATCAGCGCGTCGAGAAAGGCGGTGTCGCGCGCCTGTTCCTCCACCGCCGGGGCGTCGCTGCGGCAGTCGTTCCAATTGCCGTCAATCGCGCTGGGATAGACGGCGGCAAAGCCGGCCCGGTCGGCGACCGTGCGGAACACCGACTGGGCGGACTGGGTGGCCGCGTTCAGCCCGCTGCCGCCGCCGCCATGCAGCACCAGCACCAGCGCGCGCGGCCGCCCGGTCGGCGGCATATGGACCAGAAAGCTGCGCTCGACCCCGTCGACGCGGATCGTCGCCGCGCTCAGCCCCGCTGGATAGGGGGCAGGCGACGGGGCCGGTGTCGGCCCGGGCGGGGGCAGGGTCGGCGGCGGCAGCGTCGGTGGTGCGGGGGCGGGGGCTGGTGCCGGCGCGGGTGAGGGCGCAGGCGCGCCGCCGCCGCCACAGCCGGGCAGGGCGAGCGCGAGCATCAGGGCGGGAGCGATGGTCCGGATCATGTCACCTCCGCATGCCTCAACGCATGTGGCGGGGCAAACCTTCGCGTTACAGACAGGCCTCGAGGAAGGGCTGTTCAAAGCCGAATTGCTTGGCCTTTTCCAGCGTATAGGGCCTCAGCCCCATCGCCCGGTATTCGCCGATGATCTTGCCGTCGGCGGTTTCGTCCAGATATTCGAACTTGAACAATTCCTGGGTGACGATCACCGGGCCTTCCATCCCGATCACCTCGGTGATGTTGGTCACGCGGCGCGAGCCGTCGCGCAGGCGCTTCACCTGCACGATCAGGTCGACCGAATCCGCGATCTGGCGGCTGATCGCTTCCTTCGGCACCTTGATGTCGGACATCATCACCATGTTCTCCATACGCGCCAGCGCCTCGCGCGGGCTGTTGGAGTGCAGGGTGCACATCGATCCGTCATGGCCGGTGTTCATCGCCGCGAGCATGTCGAAACATTCCGAGCCGCGGATTTCGCCCAGGATGATCCGGTCGGGGCGCATACGCAGCGCGTTGATGACGAGATCGCGGATGGTGATCGCGCCCTGACCTTCCAGATTGGCCGGGCGGGTTTCAAGCGGCAGCCAGTGCGGCTGCTGGAGCCGCAGTTCGGCCGCGTCCTCGATGGTGATCACGCGCTCGCCCGGATCGATCATCTTGGACAAGGCGTTGAGCATCGTCGTCTTGCCCGAGCCGGTGCCGCCCGAGATGACGATGTTGAACCGGCACGCCCCCGCAATCTTGAGCGCGGTCGCCATTTTCGGGCTCATCGAGCCAAAGCCGGCCATCATGTCGAGCGTGATCGGCTTGGCGGAGAATTTGCGGATCGAGATCGCGGTGCCGCGCAGCGACAGCGGCGGCACGATCACGTTGACGCGGCTGCCATCCTTCAGGCGCGCATCGGCGAGCGGCGTCGTCTGGTCGACGCGGCGGCCGACCTGATTGACGATGCGCTGCGCGATCTGGAACAGATGCTCCTCGTCGCGGAACTGGATGTTGGCGACTTCCAGCTTGCCCTTGCGCTCGACAAAGGTCTGGTCGGGGCCGTTGACCATGATGTCGGAGATGTTGGGATCGGCGAGCAGCTCCTCGAGCGGCCCGAGGCCGAGCAGCTCGTCGACCAGCACCTTTTCGAGCGCGAATTGCTCGCGGCGGTTGAGCGTCAGCTTCAGCTCGGCGAGCACTTCGCCGATGATCGGGCTGAACTCCTCGGCCAGCTCGTCCTTGGACAGGGCGGCCGCGGCTTCAGGGTCGACACGCTCGAGCAGGCGCGGCAGCACCTGTTCCTTGATGCGGTGGATCGAGGCCTCGAACCCTTCCTGGCGGGATGCGGCGGCCTCGCCGGATGCGGCCTCGCGGCTCGCAAGCCGGGCCATCGCGTCCATCTGCACCGGCGGCGGGGCATCGCCGTCAATGCTGGGCAGCGGCGGAAACTGCTCGGCGCTGGGTGGGGTCTCGACCGGGCGCGGTGCGGGCGCGGGCGCGCCCCCCTGCATCGGCCGGGCAACCCCGAAAGCGGGACGGCTGGGCAGGCCGGCCGCTCCCCCGCGTTTGCCAAAAGCGCTCATCCCCGTGCGTCACCTTCCATGCTTGTCCCGGTGAATAGACCGGAAACTTTTACGGAAGTGCTAACCGGGATCAGGCGGACAAAGCGGGGGAAGCGGGGGGCCTCTACGCGTGCGCGCGCGCGAAGGCGGGAGCCTTCACGGCGGCCATGCCGGTCCGACGCCGCCGGATCGCGGTGCCGACCACGCCAAAGCCCGCGATCATCATCGCCCAGCTGGCCGGCTCCGGCACCGGGGCGAGGTTGAACTGGGTGACCATGTCGCGGAACAGCGCCGACTGGACGGCGGCGGTCGGGTGGACGCCGTCGAACGAGAAGATGCCGGCACAGCCGGTCGCCTGGGCGCGGGCCTGGATGCAGGTCGTGTCGGTGCGCAGGCTGGGCAGGCCCAGCGAGCCCGGATCGGTCGCGACCCGGCCGAAAAAGTCGATATAGGAATAGCGCATCAGGTTGGTATCGGACGCCAGCGTCAGCCCGTCGAGCCGCGCCTGAAGCAGCTGGTCGACCTTCAGCGCCAGCGGATCGGTCGAGTTCGGGATGCCGGTGATGAGGATGTTGCGCGCGCCCAGCTGGTCAAGCGTCGTCACCGCATTGGCATAGATGCTGACCAGTGCTTCGATATAGGCCTCGGCATCGCCGATCGGATTGAGCGCATTGGGGTTGCCCGCGGCAAAGCGGCCCAGCGCGAAGATGTCGTTCCCCCCCATGTTGAGGATGTAGAGCGCGTTAGCATCGCCGGCAGCTGCCCCCTGTCGTGCGATATATGCGCCCAGCTGCGGCGTCAGGTCGGGGATGGTGTCGGTCGTGTCGCTGACGATCCGCGCGCCGCCGAACGCGAAATTATTGCCGCCGCGCAGGGATGCGGTCGTGGCCGTGCCGAACAGCTGATAGTTGATGTAATCGACATAGTTATAGCCGTTGGTGAACCGGCCGGGGAAATAGCCGGCGGCCTGATTCGGCGTCGCGCCCCCGGTCACGACGGCGATGTTGCCGGCATCGACCAGGCTGTCGCCGAACACATAAAGCGACGAGAATCGCGGGTTTGCCGTAGCGGCAGTGCCATGGGCCGCCAGCAAAGCTGCGCAGGCTGTGGCCGCCATCTTCAGGGCACGGATCATGATCGTCCTCCTCTCCTTGTTGTTTTCGGGAGAAAAGGTGCGGAGCGATCACGCCGCTGGCAAGGAAAATGGTTAAGCTTTGATGACGGCCGGCGGCACTGCACCGCCACGGGACAGATGCGCCGCCCGAGAAAGGTCTCCGATCCGATTGCATCGGATCGGCCGCTCCAGGCCTTTGGTTTGCCGCATTTTCCGGGTCGCCGGGTGAGTCTACCCGGCTTGCAAATGCTCTGGGCCGGCTGCGGGACCGTGGCGCGGCCCCGCCGGGCGCGGCGGTTCAGCCCGCCCGGTCGGCGAGCACGGTCAGCCCGCGATCGTTGATCTCGGCAAAGCCGCCCTCGACCGGGATCGCCACCGGCTCGGCGCCCGGCGCGGCAAACACCAGCAGCACACCGTCGCGCAGCGTCGAGACGAAGGGCGCATGGCCTTCGAGCACGCCGAAGTCGCCCTCGGTGCCGGGCACCGTCACCATATGCACGTCCGCCGAACGGACGAGCTTTTCGGGAGTCACGAGTTCGAAGCGCAGGGGCATGGAAAGACCTGTCAGTTGGACTGGTTGGACACTTTGAGGTCACCCGCCAGGAAGCTGACTTCCAGCTGGACAACATCGCGTTCTTCGGCCGTCAGAGTCGGCCATTGCATCAACATTCGAATGCCGAAGGCCGGCTCATCAGGCCTCGGCAGACGCTTGTACCAAAGCCACTGCACCATAGCGACACCCGGCCCGGATTCGACCGATTTAAACAGCGTCCACCCCGCCCCGGTCAGCTGTTCGCCGAGTTGCCGCCCGAGCGCGGGTGCGTCGTCCGCGCCGGTCAGCATCACGTCGCACGCGCCGCCGGCATAAAGCACCGCCCAGGCCGATCCCGCCGTGCTGGGAAAGCGAAGATAGGCTTGCAACGGATACGCTCGCGCCGCCGGCTGAGCCGCCGCGAACCGCTGCACGAGCGGCGGTACCTTGGAGACTGGCTTGACGACCCCGCTCTGGAAGTTGCCGACGTAGAACTCGGCGACGTCAAAGGGGACCGTGACGTCCGAGGTCTGGACTGCACCCTCACAGAATGCGGCCGCAGACCTGAACGCTTCCAGCGGGGCAGCAGGCCCGCTGGCCGGGGCGGCCTGCGACGCGGCGAGCGCCAACAGAACCGCCGCTGCCATTACGCCGCTTCAGCCAGCTTCTTGGCCTTTTCGACCGCCTCGTCGATGCCGCCGACCATGTAGAAGGCGGATTCCGGCAGATGGTCATATTCGCCGTTGACCACCGCCTTGAACGACCGGATCGTGTCTTCCAGCTGGACGAACTTGCCCGGAATGCCGGTGAACACTTCGGCGACGTGGAAGGGCTGCGACAGGAAGCGCTGGATCTTGCGCGCGCGGGCGACGGTCAGCTTGTCCTCTTCCGACAGCTCGTCCATCCCGAGGATGGCGATGATGTCCTGCAGCGACTTGTACTTCTGCAGGATCGACTGCACGGCGCGCGCGGTTTCGTAATGATCCTGGCCGACGACGCGCGGTTCGAGCACGCGGCTGGTCGAATCGAGCGGATCGACGGCCGGGTAGATGCCCAGTTCCGAAATCGCACGGCTGAGCACGGTCGTCGCGTCGAGGTGCGCGAACGAGGTGGCCGGGGCCGGATCGGTCAGGTCGTCCGCGGGCACGTAGATCGCCTGCACCGAGGTGATCGAGCCCTTGTTGGTCGAGGTGATCCGTTCCTGCAGCGCGCCCATGTCGGTGGCGAGCGTCGGCTGATAGCCCACCGCCGAGGGGATGCGGCCGAGCAGCGCCGACACTTCCGAACCCGCCTGGGTGAAGCGGAAGATGTTGTCGACGAAGAACAGCACGTCCTGGCCTTCGACGTCGCGGAAATATTCGGCGATGGTCAGGCCCGACAGGGCGACGCGGGCACGCGCGCCCGGCGGCTCGTTCATCTGGCCATAGACGAGCGCGACCTTCGAGCCGTCGCTGGTCGGGTTGCCGTCCGCATCCTTGGCGATGACGCCGGCATCGAGGAACTCGTGATACAGGTCATTGCCTTCGCGGGTGCGCTCACCCACGCCCGCGAACACCGAGGTGCCGCCATGGCCCTTGGCGATGTTGTTGATCAGCTCCTGGATGAGCACGGTCTTGCCGACGCCCGCGCCGCCGAACAGGCCGATCTTGCCGCCCTTGGCATAAGGCGCGAGCAGGTCGATGACCTTGATCCCGGTGACGAGGATGCTCGCCTCGGTCGACTGGTCGATGAACGCCGGCGCCTCGGCATGGATCGGGGCATGGGTGTCGGCACCGATCGGGCCGCGCTCGTCGATCGGCTCGCCGACCACGTTCATGATGCGGCCGAGCGTCTTGGGGCCGACGGGAACGCGGATCTGCGCGCCGGTGTCGGTCACGGGCTGGCCGCGGGTCAGGCCCTCGGTCGAGTCCATCGCGATGGTGCGGACGAGATTCTCACCCAGATGCTGGGCGACCTCGAGCACGAGGCGCTGGCCGTTATTGTCGGTCTCCAGCGCCGACAGGATCGCCGGCAGCGTCTGATCGAAGGCGACGTCGACGACGGCGCCGATCACCTGCGAGATGCGGCCGACATTGGGGGTGGTTTCTGCTGCTGCGCTAGCCATCGCGTTGTCCTTGCCTTCGTTCCTGTCGCCCCGTGCCGGTGCGGCAGGGGATGTTCGCTAAAGTTACAGGGCTTCCGCGCCCGAGATGATTTCGACCAGTTCGGTGGTGATCGCCGCCTGGCGCGTGCGGTTATACTGGATGGTCAGGCGGTTGATCATGTCGCCGGCATTGCGGGTCGCATTGTCCATCGCGGTCATCTGCGCGCCGAAGAAGCCAGCCTGGTTTTCAAGCAGCGCCGAATAGATCTGGATCGCCACATTCTTGGGCAGCAGATCAGCGAGGATCGCTTCCTCGTCGGGTTCATATTCGACTGCCGCCGACGCGCCGGCCCCCGCGGCCGCGCCGCCGGTGTCGATCGCCGCCGGGATGATCTGCCGCGCGACCGGTTCCTGCACCAGCGCCGACTGGAAGCGCGAGAAGATCAGGTGCGCGACATCGAACTCGCCGGCGTCGAAGCGGGCGATCAGGTCGCGGGCGATTGCCTGCGCATCGTCGAACCGCGCGGTCTTGGCATGGCTCATGTCGTGATCGGCAAGGATCATCGACGGGAAGAAGCGGCGGATCGCCGCCCGGCCCTTGCGGCCGACAATGTAGAACCGCACCGTCTTGCCGGCCGCGATCAGCTCCTCGGCCTTGCGGCGGGCGAGGCGGACGATGTTTGTGTTGAAGCCGCCGGCCAGCCCGCGCTCGGACGTTGCGACGACGATCAGGTGCACGGCGTCGCGGCCGGTGCCCGCCAGCAGCCGCGGCGTGGCGGCGCTGATCGTCACCCGCCCGGCAAGCGAGGCCATCACCGCGCCCAGCCGCTCGGCATAGGGGCGGCCGGCCATGGCCGCGTCCTGCGCGCGCTTCAGCTTGGCGGCGGCGACGGTCTTCATCGCCTTGGTGATCTTCTGCGTCGACTTCACCGAGCCGATGCGGATTTTGAGCGCCTTGAGACTGGCCATCTGGTCAAGCTTCCGGTCTGGCGGGCGGGCCGGGTGCGCTGTCGCCCCGGCCGCCTGCCGCAAACGGGAGGGAACGCCCCTCCCGTTCAGAGTTTACGCAAAGGTCTTCGCGAACTGGTCGAGCGCGGCCTTGAGCTTCGTCTTCACATCGTCGCCCAGATCGCGGCTGTCGCGGATCGCCGCCAGAATGCCGGCATGGTTGGCGCGCATGTCGGCCAGCATCGCGGCTTCATAGCGGGTGACCGCATCGACCGGGATCGCGTCGAGATAGCCGCTGGTGCCGGCAAAGATCGACACGGTCTGCTCTTCGAACGGCAGCGGGCTGAACTGCGGCTGCTTGAGCAGCTCGGTCAGGCGCGCGCCGCGGTTGAGCAGCTTCTGGGTCGAGGCGTCGAGGTCCGAGCCGAACTGGGCGAAGGCGGCCATTTCGCGATACTGGGCCAGCTCCAGCTTGATCGAGCCGGACACCTTCTTCATCGCCTTGGTCTGCGCGGACGAGCCGACGCGGCTGACCGACAGGCCGACGTTGATCGCCGGGCGGATGCCCGCGAAGAACAGGTCGGTTTCAAGGAAGATCTGGCCGTCGGTGATCGAGATCACGTTGGTCGGGATATAGGCCGACACGTCGCCCGCCTGCGTCTCGATGATCGGCAGCGCGGTCAGCGAGCCATTGCCATTGTCGTCGTTGAGCTTGGCGGCGCGCTCGAGCAGGCGGCTGTGCAGGTAGAACACGTCGCCCGGATAGGCTTCGCGGCCCGGCGGACGGCGCAGCAGCAGCGACATCTGGCGATAGGCAACCGCCTGCTTCGACAGATCGTCGTAAACGATCAGCGCGTGCATGCCGTTGTCGCGGAAATATTCGCCCATCGCGCACGCCGTATAGGGCGCGAGGAACTGCAGCGGGGCGGGGTCTGACGCGGTCGCGGCGACCACGATCGAATATTCCATCGCGCCATTTTCTTCGAGCATCCGCACGATCTGCGCGACCGTCGAGCGCTTCTGACCGACGGCGACGTAGATGCAATACAGCTTCTTCGATTCGTCGGTGCCGGCGTTCGCCGTCTTCTGGTTGATGAAGGTGTCGATCGCGACGGCGGTCTTGCCGGTCTGGCGGTCGCCGATGATCAGCTCGCGCTGGCCGCGGCCGACGGGGACGAGCGCGTCAATCGCCTTCAGGCCGGTCTGCACCGGCTCGTGCACCGACTTGCGCGGGATGATGCCCGGCGCCTTCACATCGGCGCGGCGGCGCTCGGTGAACTCGATCGGGCCCTTGCCGTCGATCGGGTTGCCAAGGCCGTCGACCACGCGGCCGAGCAGGCCCTTGCCCACCGGCACGTCGACGATGGTGCCGGTGCGCTTGACGGTGTCGCCTTCGCGGATGCCGGCGTCGGAGCCGAAGATCACGACGCCGACATTGTCGGCTTCAAGGTTGAGCGCCATGCCCTGGATGCCGTTGGCGAACTCGACCATTTCGCCGGCCTGCACATTGTCCAGACCCCAGACGCGCGCGATGCCGTCGCCGACCGACAGCACCTGGCCGGTTTCCGAAACCTGGGCCTCGGTGCCGAAGCTGGCGATCTGGTCCTTGATGACCTTCGAGATTTCTGCGGCGCGGATATCCATGATTAGCCTTTCATCGCGTGCGCGAGGGAGGAGAGACGGGTGCGGATCGAGCTGTCGATCATCTGGCTGCCGATGCGCACGACCAGACCGCCGAGCAGGGCAGGATCGACCTTGAGCGAGACCGAGACGTCGCGGCCGACCCGCCGGGCCAGTTCGGCCTTGAGGCTTGCCACCTGCGCGTCGTCGAGCGGATGGGCCGAGACGACCTCGGCGCTGGTTTCGCCGCGATGCTGGCGGGCGAGGATGCCGAACGCGCGGATCACCGCCGGCAGTTCAGCCAGCCGGCGATTCTGCGCGAGGACGCCGAGGAAGCGGGCCGCGAGCGGATCAAGGCCGAGCGGCGCGGCGATTGCCGCCACGCCCTTCAGCGCGTCGGCGCGCGACAGCACCGGGCTGGTGGTCAGCGCGCGCAGTTCGGCCGACTGGGCGAGCGCGTCGCTGAGCGTTGCCAGGCTGGTTTCGACCGGGCCGATGCGATCCTGTTCGCGCGCAAGCTCGAACAATGCCGTCGCATAGCGCCCTGCG
The DNA here is from genome assembly GCF_059803575.1 of Sphingomonas sp. URJC2. Classification (NCBI taxonomy): domain Bacteria; kingdom Pseudomonadati; phylum Pseudomonadota; class Alphaproteobacteria; order Sphingomonadales; family Sphingomonadaceae; genus Sphingomonas; species Sphingomonas sp. URJC2. The sequence goes on along the minus strand of NZ_JAPFGX010000023.1, from coordinate 13,104 downwards.
AGGCTGGCCCCAATGCCGCCGGATGTCTCCACGCGCTCAATGTCCTCCAAGACAGGATAGCTTCCCCGCGACAAAGGGTGCGCGCGGACGCGCCCGGCGAGGTCGCGGCGCGGTTAGCAAAGCGCCCCCCGCGATGCAAGCCGCTCGCGTCGGCGGCCGCCGATGCGCGCATCCGCCGGGGTTCGCGCCTTTCATCAAATCGTCACGCCCGGATAACGCTTTATTGGCCATTGGCGCGGCAGGGACGGGGCATGAATGCGGTGAACGCAATCTTGACCAGACTTGTCCGCGACCGGTCCATTCGCGGGCGAATCGCCCGGCTGACGGCGGCGATGATCGCGCTTCAGGCGCTGCTCGCGCTGGCGCTGGCGGCCGGCACGCTGACCGCGCGGCACACGCTCTACACGCTGGTCGACGACCGGATCGAGCCGATTGGCGAGCTTCAGGCGGTGGTCGACGGCTATACCGATGCACTGGCGCTCGCCCACAAGGTTAAGGGCGGGCTGCTGGCACCTGCGGGGGCGATCAGCGCGATCAACAGCTCGCTGCCGCGCATCGATGCGCAGTGGCGGCGCTTTGCCGCCCGGCCGATGCCGCGCGCGCATCGCAACGCCGTTCGGCTGGTCAGCGACGATATCGTCACCGCCCGCGCCGCGACCCGGGCGCTGCTCAAGATGCTGCGCCGGGGGCAGGTCGAGGATCTGGATTTCTTCGTGAACGGCGAACTTTATGCCGGGATCGACCCGCTGACCGTGTCGAGCGGGCTGCTGATCGCCGCGCTGCGCGCCGATGCCGCGCATGAAAAGGCGCGGCTCAACCGGTTTTTCCTGATCGCCGGCATTGCCGTGTCGGTGCTGCTCGCCGGGGCGGCGGGGGTGGCGTGGTGGGCGGCCGGGGTCGGGCGGCGGCGGATCAGCGACCCGCTGGCCGCGATTGCCGAGGCGACGCGGCGGATCGATTCGCGCGACCAGCCGATCCCGTTCCTCGACCGTGACGACGAGATTGGCGAGCTGGCGCGCGCGCTGGCTTATGCCCGCGACCGGGCGATCGAGGCGCGGCGGCTGGAAAAGCAGCGCGAGCGCATGGCCCGCGACCTGGCCGAGCGCGAGCGCGCGGCGCTGCTGGCGCGCGATGAACGCGCGGCGCGGCTCGATGCGCTGTTCGCGCGTTTCGGGCAGGATCTGGCGCGCATCGTCGGCACGCTGGCGGCGGCCGGCCGGCAGATGCGCGAGGCCGCCTCCGCCACGCTGCAACGCGCCGACGATACCGAGGCGAGCGCCCGGCTCGCTGCCGACATGGCCGGGCATACGGCGGCGGGGATGCGGGTGATTTCGACCAATGCCGCCGCCTTGGTCGAGGCGATTGGCGGGATCAGTGCCGAGGCCGATCAGACGCGCGGCCATGTCGCGGTGGTGCGCGACCAGACGGCGGCGAATCGCGCCCGCGCCGCCGCGCTCGATGCTTTGCTGCGCGAGGTGGCCGATGTGCTGTCGCTGATCGGCGCGATTGCCAGCCAGACCAACATGCTCGCGATCAACGCCGCCATCGAGGCGACCCGCGCCGGCGATTCGGGGCGCGGCTTTGCGGTCGTCGCCGATGAGGTGAAGGCGCTGGCCCGCCAGACCCAGGCCGCCGCCGCGCAGATCGACACCCGGCTGCGCGAGATTGACGGCATGGCGCGCGGCGTCGTCCAGTCGAGCAGCGATGTGCAGCGACTGGTCGAGGCGCTGGACGGGGCGGCGTGCCGGATCGCCGAGGCTGTCGCCCAGCAAAGCGGGGCGAGTGCGGCGATTTCGACCGCCATCGCCGATGTCGAACAGGGGACGAGCAATGTCGCCGCCGGCATGGGCCAGTTGCAGGGCCGCGCGCTTGCCGCACGCCGCAATGCCGATGATCTGTCGGCGCTGTCGGAGGAAATCGCCCGCCAGTCCGATCTGCTCAGCCGCGAGGTGCAGGATCTGATGGCGTCGGTCAGGGCGGCCTGATCCCGGCCGGTTTCTTTTGACCGCAAGCCGCGGGATGCGGCGGCCGCGCCGGGCGGGCATCACGGACGCCCGCTCAATCAAAGGGTCGCCGCCATGTCCGCTCCCAACCGTCGCCCGCCGGCCCCATTGCCCACCGCCCCCTGCGCGCTTGCCGCCCGACCGGCGGCGGCGCACAAGGGCGCGGTCATGTCCGCGCCTGCCAAAGTTCCTGTCGACCTGCCCGCCGGATCGGGCGCGGAGCCGATCGACGCCGACCTTGCCTGGGCCGCCGTGCTGCGCCGCGACCGGGCTTTTGACGGGCGGTTCGTGACCGGCGTGCTGACCACGGGCATTTATTGCCGGCCAAGCTGTACGGCGCGGCATCCGGGGCGGGCCAATGTCCGCTTCTTCGGCGATGGCGCGGCGGCGCGGGCGGCGGGGCTGCGCCCGTGCCGGCGCTGCCGCCCGGACGAGGTGGCGCGCGATGCGGCGGCGCTCGCCCGCGCAGTCGATGTGATCGCGGCGGCCGATGCGCCGGTGCCCTTGGCCGCGCTGGCCGCCGCCACCGGCTATTCGCCCGCCCATTTCCACCGGCTGTTCCGGCGCGCGACCGGGATCACCCCGGCCGATTATGCCCGCGCCCTGCGCGCCCGCCGCGCCGAAGCCGCCCTTCTCGGAGACGCCCGCGTGACCGATGCGATTTACGAAGCCGGCTATTCCGGCCCGAGCCGCTTTTATGCCGATGCGAAGAACCGGCTTGGCATGAGCCCGAGCGCATGGCGCGATGGCGGGCGCGGCGTCACCATCCGCTGGGCCGTGGCGGAGACGGCGCTGGGGCCGATGCTGCTCGCCGCCACCGACCGGGGGATTTGCCGGCTGGCGTTCGAAGAGGATGCAGCCGCGTTGCGCGCGCGCTTTCCCCATGCGGTGATCGAACCGGGCGGGCCGGCGCTTGACGGGCTGGTCGCGGCGGCGGTGGCAGCGGTCGCCCGGCCCGGGGCGGCGCATGATCTGCCGCTCGACATCGCCGGCACCGCGTTTCAGCAGGCCGTCTGGCGCGAACTGGCGCGCGTGCCCCCGGGCGAGACGGTCAGCTATGCCGCCCTCGCCGCGCGCGCCGGTCGCCCCGGTGCCGCACGCGCGGCGGGCAGCGCGTGCGGGGCCAATCAGGTCGCCGTGCTCATCCCCTGCCACCGCGCGCTGCGCGGCGATGGCAGCATGGGCGGCTATGCCTGGGGGCTGGACCGCAAAGCGGCCTTGCTGGTGCGCGAAGGCGCGCCGGTTCGCGGCGAGGCCGGGGATGCGCCGGACTGATGAGTTGGATTGAGCAGTCGGGCACGGCGGTGTCGCGCTGGCCCGGCCAGGTGGCTCATCCCGGCCTGCACCTGCGGCAAGCCGTTAATCAATCCGCCGGCCCGTCGCCGGTTTTCGCCCCGTCTCCCGTGCTCTCTCCCGCCCCTTCATCCGCCTGACCGGCAGGCGTGCCGTCCACCATGGCGGCCAGCCGGGCGGCCTCGCCGGGCCTGTTGCCGTCGATCGCCTCGATCAGCCGGCCGGCAAAGGCCCCGAGCTGGCCTGGGTGCGGATCATTTGCGCTGGTGGCCAGCGCCCGCCGCGCCTCGGCAGGGCGCCCGGCCGCCAGATATTGCGCGGCGACCACCAGCCGCAAAAGGCGGTCCTCGGGGGCAAGCTCGGCGGCACGGTAGAGCGCGTCGGCGGCATTGGCGGGCGGCTCGATGCCCTGCATCCGGAAGCTGCGATGGAAAAGCATCAGCGTTTCGGGCGAATCCGGTTCGATCCGGTTCGCCCGCAACAACCAGCGCCGTGCGCTGTCCCACTGCGCTGCATCCGGAGCGGGGGCTCCCGCCTTGGCCGCTTCGGCCAGTCGCGCCAGTGCCGCCGATCCGCGCGCGATCAGCGCTGCAACCGATTTCGGCTCGGCAGCCAGTGCCCGCTCCGCCGCCTGCTCGGCGGCGGCGGCGTCTCCTGCGCCGAGCAGCGCTTCCGCCAGCGCCAGCTGGACGAAGGCGTCGTCGGGATGAAGGGCAGCGATTGCCCGCGCACGGGTGGCGAGCTCTGCCGCGCGCGGCCCCTCCGCGCCGCGCCGCACCCGCATGTAGACGGGCATCATCGCCGAGGCCCCGGCGGACAGCGGCTCGACCGAGACCGGTCCGATCTTCAGCGATTCGGCGGGGATGCGCAGATACCGGAACCGGTTGTTGGTCAGATATTTCTGCAACTCGATGCCCAGCCGCTTGATGTCGCCAAATGCCGCCCTGGCCGCGGCCACGGGGTCTTCGCCGGCATTCATCCGCTTCAAATAGTCGACCAGCTGGCCCTGGCGCGTGTCGGTAAAGGTGAGGAAATGGGTCAGCAGCCAGCCCTGGCCATAGGCTGTCGCCAGCTGATCGGGATGCAGGCCGCGAAAGCTGCCCGAAAGAAGATCGGCGATGGACACACGCGGACCGCCCATCAGCTCCGCCGCCCGGTGGACCGCGGGGCGCCCGACCTCGATCGATCCATCGTCGGCGAACTTGGTGGTCGAACCGAATTCGCTCAGCCCTTCCTTGAGCCAGGCCGGCAGCGCTGCCACCGTCTGTCGCGCGAGAAAATGATGCCCATATTCGTGCAGCAGCACGTTCGTCGTGGTCAGATCCTCTTCCTCCAGCCCGCCTCGCCGCGGCACGACGGCAAACGAGCGCCCGGCGCGGGCGACGTAGAAGCCCGCGACATATGATCCGCCCTTGCCGTAAAGCTGCGCCACTTCGCTCGTGGAGCCGAGGAGAAAGATCGTCAGGCGGTTGGACGGGCTGTCAGCGAATTGGGGAATATTGCGCAGCAGCCGCATCCCGGCGTCGAAGCGTTCAAGATCTTCGGCAAATCTGCGGAGTTTTTCCGGTGAATCTTCAGAGTAGATCGTAAAATGATCCGATCTGGAGATATTCCATGCGGCATCAGCATGTGCCGAAATTGACAGAAAAATGCCAAGCAGAACCGCGCGCAGCATGCCCCTAATCTCCCCCATCCCCGGGGAAGAGATTAGCGCGCCGGTTTTGCCGGTCCAGCCCCTTGTTGCGTGTCGCAGCGATAGATCAGCCGTTCATTGGGCGCGGGCGGCAGCACGTCGCGGATCGCGGTGGCGAGCGTTGCCACCATTCCGACGGTCTCCGGGCTGCACGTGCGTGCCGGATAGCGGGCGGCAAGCGCGCGCGCCGCCGCCGCCTGATCGGCCGACAGCAGATAGCGGTCGATGCGGTAGCCCCCGGTTGCGGGATCGAAGCTGCGGATATCGGCCGCCGCCTGCCCGGCGGGCAGTTCGGCGCGCAGCCATGTGCCCTCGACCTCGGCAAACTGGCTGCTGCCATCGGCACAGCCTGCCGCCCCCCAGTCGAGCGTGAAATCGGCCGGGTCGGAAATCGTCACCCGGCTGCGGGCAAGGTCGAGCCGGCACCGGCGCGGCCCGGTGCCGCCGGGCGCGGCGGCGGCGCGGGCCGGGGGCGTGGCCGTCCGGCGTTCGGCGGCCAGCCTTGCATCGACCTCGTCGAAATCGGGGCGCGTGCCCCAGGCAATCGCCCCGCCGGCAAGCATCAGCCCGGTGCCGGCCAGAGCGGCAAGCGCCAGCCGCCGGTCGCGCTGCAGCGCCATCATCAGCGCCGCATTGGCCCCGAAGGTCGCAAAAGCCAGTGCGAGCATCGCGATGCCGATCCGCGCCTCGCGCTCCGCCGCGATCCGGTCGCGGATCGTCTGGCGGCGGGCTTCGTCCCGGTCTTCGGCCGTATCCGCCCGGTCGCGCTCGGCGGCGGCCTGTTCGGCTTCCTCGCGCGCCAGCCGGTCGTCGAGCGCCGCCTGTTCGGTTGCCGAGCGGCAGCCAATCGCGGTGGTGCGCGGCTTGACCCCGGCCTCGCGCAGAAACGGGACCAACTCGCGCGCCGACACCGCAAAGCCGAACACCGCGTCAATGCCTTCGGAATTGCTCACGAAACTGTTGATGCCGACCACGCGGCCGCAGCTGTCGACCAGCGGGCCGCCGCTGTTGCCGCGCCCGATCGACGCGTCGTGGAGCACGGTGTCGAACCGCTGCGACGACGCGCCCGACGACACCCGCCCCCAGCTTTTGACCGGAGCCTGAGGAGTGACAAAGCCTTCGGCGGACAGCTCGCGCGCCCGGTCGACCGAATAGGGATAGCCCACCGCCGCCACCGCCGCGCCGTCGGGCACCGCCCCGGTGGCGATGGTCGCGGGTTCGACCCGCCCCTCGGTCAGCTGGATCAGCGCCAGATCGCGGCGTGTGTCGATGGCGACCAGCCGGCCGGTGAAACGCTGCCGCCCCTCGGACGGCACGATGCCGATGATCGCATTGCCATCGGCGGCGTCGGCAAGCACATGGGCGTTGGTCAGGATCCGGTCGGGCGCGACGGCAACGCCGCTGCCCGTGCCGATGCCGCTCGGGCTGCCGCCCTCAAGCCCGACGACGACGACGCGCACGACGCTGCGGCTTGCCGCCTGCACGTCGAGATTGTCCTGCGCCCGTGCCGGCATTCCCGGCAGCAGGGCAAGCAGCAGCGCCGGGGCCAGCCGCATCGCCCGCCACCCGCGCCGCTGTGGAAACATCGCCGTCACCCGTGCCGTCAGTTGGCGAGAAACGCCTTCACATCCTCGCGGAAGCGCTGCGGCTGATCGAGCATGATGAAGTGATAGCTGTCGGGCACCTGCACCAGCTTCACCCCGGAAATGCCGGCAAACTGGGTTTCGTAGAACGACGCCATCTGCTGGTCGGTGATCGGCAGCTGCGGCGGCTTCACATACAGCACCGTGGTCGGCACCGCGATGCGCGCCAGTTCGGGGCGCAGATCGGTGAGCATCAGCTCGGCATAGGCGCTGGCGACCACCGCCGGGTCGCTCTTCTCGCTGTCCTCGATCGGGCCGGGGCGCGCGGCCTCGGTCTTGATCATCGTGGCAAGCGTCATCACCGCATTCTGGCGGCGCTGCTCGGGCGGGGCCTTGGCCATCTGCGCGGTGATCTGCTGCGCCATCGGCCGGATGCTCTCGACCGTCGCCGCCGGGCCGCCGATGAACGTGCCCATGAACGGCACCATGTCGACCACCATCAGCCGCCCGATACGGCCGGGATGGCGGGCGGCGACCATCATGCCGATGGTGCCGCCCATCGAATGGCCGATCAGCGCGGGCGCGGTCAGCTTCTGGTCGGCGGCATAGCGGGCGACCTCGTCGGCGACGCGCGCGACGACCTCGCCGCTCTGGTTGCCGCCGGCCGGCGTGCCGGCAAAGCCGCGCACCTGCACCAGATGATAGCGATAGCCGGGCAGGGCCGCGGTCAGATCGGTCCAGATGCGCGGGCTGGACGTCAGCCCCGGCACCAGGATCACGTCCGGCCCGCTGCCGCTGACGGTCACGCTGATCCGGTCGGAGGCGAAGGGGGCGGCGGCCGCCGGTGCAGCGACGCTCGCCAGAATGGCGACAGGGGCAAGGGCGGCAAGCAGGTGACGCATGATCGGTCGGCCTTTTCCATGGGTTGCGCCGCCACTTCTAGGCCGGGTGCGCGGTCAAAGAAAGCTGTATGGATCAACGTCGACCGCCACCCGCACGCTCCCCGGCCAGTTCAGCCCGCCCAGCCAGCCCCGGATCATCCCCTGCAGATCGGCGCTGCGCGGCGCATGGACGAGCAGCCGGTGGCGGTGGCGGCCGCGCAGCATCGCCAGCGGCGCGGGGGCCGGCCCGAACACATGGATCTGCCCGTCATCGGGCGCGGCGCGGCCGATCATCCGCGCCGTCTCGACTGCGGCATTGGCCTGTTCGGACGACACGATGATCGCCGCCATCCGGCCAAAGGGCGGCGCCCCGGCCAGCCGCCGCGTCTCGGTTTCGGCGGCATAGAAGCTGTCGGCATCGCCGCTGACCAGCGCCTGGATCACCGGGGCGGCCGGATCATGGGTCTGGATGAACACCTGCCCCGGCTTGGCCCCGCGCCCGGCACGCCCGGCGACCTGGGCGATCTGCTGGAACGTCCGCTCGGCCGCGCGCAGATCGCCCCCGGCCAGCCCCAGATCGGCATCGACCACGCCGACCAGCGTGAGGTTGGGGAAATGATAGCCCTTGGTGACCAGCTGGGTGCCGATCACCACCGCGATCTCGCCCGCCTCCATCCGCCGGACGAACTCCGCCGCCCGCGCCGGCGACCAGAGCGTGTCGGAGGTGACGACGGCGCGCGGCGCATCGGGAAACAGGGCCGCGACCTCATCGGCGATGCGTTCCACGCCCGGCCCGCAGGCGACCAGACTGTCCTCGGCCTTGCATTCCGGGCATTGGGCGGGCGGCGGCGCGACCAGCCCGCAATGATGGCATTGCAGCCGGTGGATCAGCCGGTGTTCGACCAGCCAAGCGGTGCAATTGGGGCACTGGAACCGGTGGCCGCAGCTGCGGCACAGGGTGAGCGGGGCATAGCCGCGGCGGTTGAGGAACAGCAGCGCCTGCTCGCCGCGCGCCAGTGTCTCGCCAAGCGCGGTGACCAGCGGCGGGGCCAGCCAGCTGCCGCGCGGCGGCGGCTGGGCGATCAGGTCGATGGCGGTGATCGCGGGCAGTTCCGCCCCGCCATGCCGGCCGGGCAGGCGCAGCTCGCGATAGCGGCCCAGCTCGACCTGATGGCGGGTCTCGATGGCCGGGGTGGCCGAGGCGAGAATGACCGGAATCGCCTCGAACCGCCCGCGCATCACCGCGACGTCGCGGGCGTGATAGGCGACGCCCTCTTCCTGCTTGAAGCTGGTTTCATGCGCTTCATCGACGATGATCACGCCCAGATCGGCATAGGGCAGGAACAGGGCCGAGCGCGCGCCGACGACGACGCTGGCCTGCCCCTGCGCAATCGCCCGCCAGGCCCGCCGCCGTTCGGACTGGCGCAGATCGGAATGCCAGGCGACCGGCATCACCCCGAACCGGGCGGCGAAGCGCTTGAGGAATGGCTCGGTCAGCGCGATTTCGGGCAGCAGCACTAAGGCCTGCCGCCCGCCGCGCAGCGCCGCCGCAATCGCCTCGAAATAGACCTCGGTCTTGCCCGATCCGGTGACGCCGTCGAGCAGCACGGGCTGGAAGGCGCGGGCGTCCACGGCCGCCGCCAGCTGCCCCGCCGCCTCGGCCTGCACCGGCGACAGCACGGGCGGGGCATGGTCGGGATCGGGGGGCGGATAGGGCGCGTCGAGCGCGACCTCGACCGCTTCCAGCGCGCCGGCCTTGATCAGCCCGCGAATGACCGCGTCCGACACCTCGGCATGGGCGGCCAGTTCGCGCACCAGCCCCTGCCGGCCGACCAGCCGGGCGAGCGCGCGGTCGCGCTGCGGGCTCAGCCGGTCGGGCGCGGTGCCGGTCAGCCGGTATTCGAGCACCGTCCGCCCGCCATCCAGCGCCGAGGTGGAGGGCAGCGCCATGCGCAGCACGGCGGCGGGCGGCGCGAGATAATAATCGGCCGTCCATTCGATCAGCCGGCGCAGCGCCGGGCGCAGCGGCGGCGCGTCATGCACGCCGATCAGGTTGCGCAGCCGGTTGTCGCCGACTTCGCCGGCCGAGGGCATGTGCTCGGCCTCCCACACCACCCCGGTCAGCTGGCGCGGGCCGAGCGGCGCGACCACGATCGTGCCGGGCGGCGCAGCCATGCCGGCGGGCACCCGGTAATCGAGCGGGCCGAGGGCGGCGTTGGTCAGGAGGATGCGGGCGCGCGACATCGCCGTCCGCAGATAGCGCTGCGCGCGGCGGTTACAAAGCCGCGCGCAGCAAAAGCGCTGACATGATGCCGCGATCAGGCGATGGTCAGGCTGACCTCGACATTGCCGCGCGTGGCGTTGCTGTAGGGGCAGACGCGGTGGGCGGCGGCGACCAGCGCCTCGGCGGCGGCGCGCTCCATGCCGGGCAGGGTGACGGACAGCGCCACCGTCAGGCCAAAGCCTTCGCCCGCGGCATTGGGGCCGATGCCGACGCTGGCGGCAACCGCTGCATCCTCGGCAACCGCAATGCCCTGCTGCTGGGCGACGAAGCGGGTCGCGCTCAGGAAACAGGCGGCATAGCCGGCGGCGAACAATTGCTCCGGATTGGTGCCGGCCCCGCCCTGACCGCCGAGCGCGCGCGGCGTGTCGAGCCGGACATCGAGCGCGCCATCGTCGCTGCGCGCGCTGCCGGTGCGGCCGCCCGTGGCGCTGGCATGGGCGGTGTAGAGAATGGCCATCGAAAATCTCCCTGATCGGGGTGGGGCGCGGGCCTGCCGCCCGCCGCTGCCTGCAAGATATATCGTGCACGACACATTTCAAGACCCGTCCCCGGATCGCGCCCGTCCGGACATTCCCCGTCCCGCCCGTGCCGCTCGCCAAGCCGGGGCGGCGGCGATAGGATAGGGCGATGGTCGATGCCGTTCCGCCCGATCCTGCCATGTCCGATGCCGATCCCGCGCGCACGGCGCTCGCGCTCGACAACCAGCTGTGCTTTGCCGTCTATTCGACCGCCCATGCGTTCAACCGGCTCTACAAGCCGCTGCTCGACCGGCTGGGGCTGACCTATCCGCAATATCTGGTGATGCTCGTGCTCTGGGCCGAGGACGATCAGACGGTGGGCGCGATCGGCGAGCGGCTGATGCTGGAGACGAGCACGCTCACCCCGCTGCTCCAGCGGATCGAGCGGGCCGGGCTGATCGTCCGCCGGCGCGGTGCCGCCGATGGCCGGCAGGTGCGGGTGGCGCTGACCGAGGCCGGGCGCGCGCTGGCCGACCGGGCCGGGCGGGTGCCGCTGCACGTCTTTGCCGCGACCGGCTGCCCGGTCGACGAGCTGCGGGCGCTGCGCACCGCGCTGGGGCAGCTGCGCGACCGGCTGGTCGCCGCCGCCGAAGCCTTGCCGGGCTGATCTTTCCGCCGGCCCCGCCCCCGGCCGCCGCGATCAGTGTTCTTCGGGAAACGGGTCCATGCCGCTGGTGTCGGCGGCGGCGAAGAAGCGATTGATAAGATCGCGCTCATCGGCGCGGATGTGCGGGTTCCAGGTATCGAGGATCAGCACCGCGCGCAGCTGGTCGCTGTCGTTCCACGCCTCATGCTCGATCGTGTCGTCGAACACGAACGCCTCGCCCTCCACCCATTGCCGGGTTTCGCCGCCGACGCGGAAGCCGCAGCCCTCGGGCACGATCAGCGCGAGATGGACGATGCTGCGCGCATTGGTGACGCCGGTGTGCGGCGGGATGCGCGTGCGCGGATGGAGCAGCGAGAGGAACACTGTCGGCGCGCGCCCGGCATGGTCGGCCAGCGGCAGCCGGTCGAGCAGCGCCGCCGTCTGCGGGCAGCGGGCGCAGTGATCATCGACCCTCTTGCCGTGCCGCCACAGGAAATAGGCGCTCCACCGCTTGGAATGGTCAAGCTCGCTCCACTTGCTCTCCGGATAGCCGGAGGGAAACTGGACATAGGGCGCAAACCCGGTGTCGCCATGCGCCAGCAGGTCCTGAAGCTCGGCGCGGATCGCCGGTGCCGCCGCTTCCAGCTCGTCCAGCCACGGAAAATGGCTGCGGTCGAAAAACTCGTCGGCGGGCAGGAACGGCACGTGCATCGCCGCACAGTCATTGGCGTAGATCTGCCGGCGGCCGAGCATCCGGTCGATCGCGGCGCGCACCCGGCGCGTCTCTGCCGGGGGGCGGTCCTGCATCGCCTCTGCCATCGCCGTGTCGATGACCGCGCCGAACGCGCTCTGGCGGGCGCTGGCAAAATCGCGGCCATGGGCGAGCAGCGCGGCAAGCTCGGCCGGCAGCTGCGTCTCGGGCGGGGCGACGGCCGCCGCCTGACCGTAGAGCGCGGCCGCGCGGCTGTCCTCGCCCCGGCGTTCGGCGAGATGGCCCTTGCGGATCAGCGCGACGAAATGGCGCGCATCGATGGCGAGCACCCGGTCGAGCGCCTCCTGTTCGCCGCCATGGTCGCCCATGTCGCGGCAGGCGCGGGCGACGTTCAGCCACAGGATCGGTTCGCCCGGATCGGCCGCCGCCGCGCGGGTGAACAGGCCATGCGCTGCCTGTGGCTGGCCCAGCCCCAGCCGGATCGTGCCCAGCGCATTGAGAATGCGGGGATCGTCCGGCGCCAGCGCCAGCGCCTGCTCCATCAGCTGCGCCGCCTCGTCCAGCCGCCCCGCCTGTTGCGCCTGCCGCGCCGCGTTCACCAGCTGGGCGACGCGGCCGTCCATCGTCATGCTTGCCATGCCGTCACCATAATCGGGGGGACGCGCCCGGCAATCATTCTTCTGCGATTGTCCCCGGACGCAATCCTGCTTGTTCGCCGGGCCGGGGCGCGGCTATGGCCCGGCCAGCCCAGCAGCAGGATGCACCCCATGAAATTCTTCGTCGACACCGCCGATACCGCCGACATCCGCGAACTGGCCGAAACCGGCCTGCTCGACGGCGTGACCACCAACCCGTCGCTGATCCACAAGGCAGGGCGCGATTTCCTCGACGTGGTGCGCGAGATCTGCGCGATCGTCCCCGGCCCGGTGTCGGCCGAAGTGGTCGCGCTCGACCATGACGGCATGATGCGCGAGGCCGATATCCTGCGCCGTATCGCCGACAATGTGACGGTGAAGGTGCCGCTGACCCTCGACGGGCTGAAGACGTGCCGCCGCCTGACCGAGGAGGGCACGATGGTGAACGTCACCCTGTGCTTTTCCGCCAATCAGGCGCTGCTCGCCGCCAAGGCGGGCGCGACCTTCATCTCGCCGTTCGTCGGCCGGCATGACGATAACGGCTTTGACGGGATGCAGCTGATTTCCGACATCCGGCTGATCTACGACAATTACGGTTTCGACACCGAGATCCTGGTCGCGAGCGTCCGCCACCCGGTGCATGTGCTCGAATCGGCGCGCATCGGTGCCGATGTGGCGACGATGCCGCCCTCGGTGATCCGCCAGCTCGTCCGCCATCCGCTGACCGACAAGGGCATTGAAGGCTTTCTGGCCGACTGGGCCAAGTCGGGCCAGAGCATCGGCTGAAGCGGACAGTCGCGCGTGTTCGCTTGGTAACAGCGGCACCGGAAGTTGTTCGTTTGGGAAGAACGGCACCGGCCCGCACCCCCACCCGGCCTCCCATAGCGTAACCTGCCGTTGGGAGGCCGGGTGGGGG
>NZ_JAPFGX010000022.1:0-50357 GCF_059803575.1 Sphingomonas sp. URJC2 | reverse complement strand
GGGCGGCGACGGCGCCGCCGGTGCCGGCTGAGCCTTATCCGCGCTCCAGCGCGGTGCCGCCGGGGTGGCCGCGACCGCAGGCGGCGCAGGCGGGGCCGGCTGGATCAGCAGCGCGGTCTGCACGCGGCGTTCGACACTGCGGCCCGTCTCTGCCGCCAGCCCGCCCGAGGCAGTGAGCGCCAGCCCGGTCCCCACGGCGAGCGCCGCGACAAGGGTGCCGATCCGCGCCCGGCGCGCATCGGAGCGATAGGTCGCCATCATCTTCAGTCTCCTCTTGAGGTCATCCCCGGCCCCAAGACCGCAGGCCGCGGCCGGCAACCGGCCACAGGCGGATTTCAGCATCGCGCGGCCATAAGCGACGCGCATGTCCGGCCCGGCACCGGCCAGCACGGCGGCGTCGCAGGCCAGTTCCTGATCGAGCCGGAAGGCCCGATAGGCATAATGGGCAATCGGGTTCCACCAGTGCAGCGCCAGCACGGCGAGCGCGGCCAGATTGGCCGACATGTCGTGGCGGCGGTGATGGGCGGCCTCATGCGCCAGCGCCAGATGCAATTCGGCAGGCGTGAAGCGCTGCCGCCAGTCGATCGGCAGCACGATGGATTTGGCAAAGACCCCGGCGGCAAACGGGCCGGGCGCGGCAGCGCTTGCCCAGACCTCCACCCCGTCGCGGTCGAACCGGGGCAGCTCGACGCCCATCCGGCGCATCGCCGCCAGGAACGACCGGTAACGCCACAAATGCAGGCCGAGAAACAGCAGCGCGCCCAGCACCCAGATGGCGAGCGCGATCAGGGCCATATCAGGACCAGCGCCCGCCGCCGGAGCCGCCTCTGGCAGGCCGACAAACACCAGTTCCACCGGCAACGCCCCCGGCAGCGCTGCCGACAGCGGCGCGGGGGCAAGCGCCGGCAACAGCGTCATCCCCTCGGGCAATGGCGGCAGCACCAGCCGGAGCGCGGGCAGCAGCCACAGCGCATAGGCGATTTGCGGGCCGAAGCGCGCGGCGACCGGCCCGCGCAGCGCAAGCACGCCCAGCATCAGCACCGCGCTCGCGGCGAGCGCCTCGACCAGCCAGCCGGTCATGCCTTGAGCTCCCGGATCAGCGCTTCGATCTCGGCCAGATCGGCGGGGCTGAGCGCCTGACGCTCCGCCAGATGGGCGACAAGCGGCGTAATCCGCCCGCCGAACAGCCGGTCGACCAGACGCTGCGATTCGCCAGCGACGTAATCGGCGCGCGCAATCGCCGGACGATACAGGAAGCGCCGGCCCTGCGCCTCATGGGTGACCGCGCCTTTGCCGACGAGGCGCGACAGCAGCGTCTTGACCGTCGCCGCGCTCCAGCCCCGGGCGGGGCCGGCAACCTCGGTCACGTCCTGCGCGGTCATCGGGCCGGGATGGTCCCACAGGACCTCCATCACCTGATGTTCCGCCTCGCTGATGCGCTCGACCATCCCCGACACTCCCCATCGCAGCCGGTCCGCGACCGACTACGACTACAAATGTCATCGGGAAACTGAATGGCCGGTGAACCGGCGCCGCCGGGCGCGAGGCGCGACGCGCACGGGCCCGGCCCGAACGGGCAAATGTCGGTGTTTCTTACACCAGCAAGTGGCCGGGGATGCGCATTAACCAGCGCATTGCGCGGATTTGCGCGCTTCTGCCGCGCTGGCACGGCGCATGCAGCACTAACGATATTCCGACGTCACTCCCCGAGGGCGGGTCCATTCCCGGTCCCCAAACAGGACCCGCCCTCACCCGGAGTTGCCGATCAGTGCCTTATTCGGCGCGGGCCACGCCCTTTTCGGTCATCAGCGCGGCGAGTTCGCCGGTTTCATACATTTCCATCATGATGTCGGACCCGCCGACAAACTCGCCCTTCACATAAAGCTGGGGGATGGTCGGCCAGTCCGAAAACGCCTTGATGCCCTGGCGGATGTCCATGTCCTGCAGCACATCGACGCTTTCATAGGCAACGCCCAGCCGGTCAAGGATCGCGATGGCGCGGCTGGAGAAGCCGCATTGCGGGAACAGCGGCGTTCCCTTCATGAACAGCAGCACGTCATTGCCGGCGACCAGTTCGCCGATCCGGTCTTGCACCTGATCCGTCATCGTCATTCTCCCGCAGGAATATCGGTGGTGAGCTGGAGCGCGTGCAGCTCCCCGCCCATGCGGCCGCCAAGGGCCTGATAGACGCGGCGCGTGCGCTCGACGCGCGACACGCCGCGGAAACTGGCGGCAACCACATGCGCGGCATAATGGTCGCCGTCTCCGGCCAGATCGGTGATCGTCACGGTCGCATCCGGGATCGCGTCCCGGATCATCCGCTCGATCTCGGCTGCGGCCATCGGCATCGCTTACTGCGCCTCGATGAACTGGCGGCGCGCCTCGGCCATGCGGTCGGCCAGCGCCGCACGCACCGCCGGCTCGTCGATCTCGACCCCGGCGGCGGTCAGGTCGCCCAGCAGCTTGCGGACGACATCCTCGTCACCCGCCTCTTCGAAATCGGCCTGCACGACCGCCTTGGCATAGGCATCGGTTTCCTCGGGCGTCAGGCCCATTTTTTCCGCCGCCCAGTGCGCCAGCAGCTTGTTGCGGCGCGCGGTGATGCGGAACTGAAGTTCCTCGTCGCGGGCGAATTTGGCTTCGAACGCGCGCTCGCGATCGTCAAACGTCGTCATGGAGACCCCTCTTGCTTGCCCGGCCGAAATAGGGGGTGGGACCGCGCGGCGCAATGCACGACCGCACGGTCCGCCACCCGCCGGGCAAAGCGTCAGGCCGCGACCTCGACCACCAGCTTGCCGATCGCACCACGCCCGGCAAGCTTGGCAATCGCGTCGCCGCCGCGCTCAAGCGGATAGACTTCGGTGACGCGCGGGTTGATCCGCCCTTCGGCCCACAGGCGGAACAGCGTGGCGACATGCTCCTGATGGCGCGCCGGCTCGCGCATCGTGAACGCGCCCCAGAACACGCCGCAGACGTCGCAGCTCTTGAGCAAAGTCAGGTTGAGCGGCAGCTTCGGGATGCCGGCGGGGAAGCCGACGACCAGATAGCGGCCTTCCCACGCAATCGCGCGCAGTGCCGGTTCGGCATAATCGCCGCCGACCGGATCATAGATGACATGCGCGCCCTCAGGCCCGACCTTGGCCTTGATCGCCTCGGCCAGCGCGCGCGACTGGTCCTTGTCGAACGGCGCGCGGTCATAGACGAGGACGTCGTCGGCACCCGCCGCGCGCGCAACCTCGGCCTTTTCCGCGCTCGACACCGCGGCGATCACCCGCGCGCCGAACGCCTTGCCCAGCTCGACCGCCGACAGGCCGACCCCGCCGGCCGCGCCCAGCACCAGCAGCGTCTGCCCCTCGGCCAGATGGCCGCGATCGATCAGGCCGTGGATGGTGGTGGCATAGGTCATCAGCAGCGCCGAGGCTTCGCGCAGCGGCAGCCCGTCCGGCACCTTGAAAGCGCGCGCCGCCGGCACCGCGACCTTTTCGGCCAGCCCGCCCGAAGACGCGGTCAGCGCCAGCATCCGGTCGCCGACCGACCAGCCGGTCACGCCCTCGCCCACCGCCTCGACAATGCCCGACACCTCGCTGCCCGGCGCGAACGGCCGCGGCGGCTTGAACTGATATTTGTCCTCGATCACCAGCACATCGGGATAATTGATCGCGCAATAATGCACGCGCACCAGCAGCTCGCCCGGCCCGGCGACCGGATCGGCGATCTCGGCCAGTTCAAGCGTGTCCGGCCCGCCGGGGGTACGCGACAACAGGGCTTTCATCTTCCTCTCCTTTTTTCCCGTGTTCTGATTTTTTGGGGGGCCTGCGCCCGGCGTCGGCCTACCGGTTACAGCCAGGGCGTCTCGGCCGCGCGGCGCGCCTCGAACGTGCCGATCCGGTCGGCCATGGCGAGCGTCAGCCCAACCTCGTCCAGCCCGTTGAGCAGACAGTCGCGGCGGAACGGATCGAGGGTGAAGGCAAACCGGTCCTGCAGCGGGCTGGTCACGCTCTGGCTGTCGAGATCAACGGTCAGCGGATGGTCGCGCGCCACCTCCATCAGCCGGTCGATCGCCGCGCGCGGCAGTTCGACGGTGACGATGCCGTTCTTGAACGCATTGCCCGAAAAAATGTCGGAAAAGCTGGGTGCGATCACCGCCCGGATGCCAAGATCGGCAAGCGCCCATGCGGCATGTTCGCGGCTCGATCCGCAGCCGAAATTCTCCCCCGCGATCAGGATCGGCGCGCCGGCAAAGGCGGGATCGTCGAACACATTGCCCGGCTCGGCGCGGACGCTTTCGAACGCACCGCGGCCCAGCCCCTGGCGGCTGATCGTCTTCAGCCAGGGCGCGGGGATGATGATGTCGGTATCGACATTGGCGCGCCCGAACGGGATCGCCCGCCCGGTCACATCGCGAAAGGGCGTCACCGCGCGGCTCCGTTGATCGGCGCGGATGCCGCGACCGGGACAGGCCGGCCGCTCATCGCAAAGGCGGCGACGCCGCTGACCAGAGTGCCGGCAATCAGCAGGACGATCGCGCGCTTCATTGTGTTTTTCCCCCCATCAAATCCCTGACATCGGCCAGCCGCCCGGTCACCGCCGCCGCCGCCGCCATCGCCGGCGAGACAAGGTGGGTGCGCGCACCCGGACCCTGCCGGCCGACAAAGTTGCGGTTCGACGTCGAGGCGCAGCGCTCGCCCGCCGGCACCTTGTCCGGGTTCATGCCCAGACAGGCCGAGCAGCCGGGCTCACGCCATTCAAAGCCCGCCTCGATGAAAATGCGGTCCAGCCCCTCGGCCTCGGCAGCGCGCTTGACCAGCCCCGATCCCGGCACGACCAGCGCCTGGCGGATGCCGGGGGCGAGCCTGCGGCCCGCAACCACGGCGGCGGCCGCGCGCAGATCCTCGATCCGGCTGTTGGTGCAGCTGCCGATAAAGATGTTCTCGACCGTCACATCGGCCATCGGCTGACCGGGTTTCAGCCCCATATAGTCGAGCGACTTGAGCGCCGCCGCCCGACGCGCGGGTTCGGCAAAGCTGTCGGGATCGGGCACGCTGCCCGTCACCGGCACGACATCTTCCGGGCTGGTGCCCCAGGTGACGCTGGGCGCGACCTCGCCGGCATCGATGTCGACCACCCGGTCGAACACCGCGCCCGGATCGGTCACCAGCGTCCGCCAATGCGCGACCGCCCGGTCCCACATCTCGCCCGCCGGGGCCATTGGCCGCCCCTTCAGATAGGCAAAGCTCGTGTCATCGGGCGCGATCAGCCCGGCGCGCGCGCCCGCCTCGATCGACATGTTGGCGATGGTCAGCCGCCCCTCGACCGACATGGCGCGGATGGTGGAGCCGGAATATTCGATGACATGGCCGGTGCCGCCCGCCGCGCCGATCCGGCCGATGATCGCGAGGATCAGATCCTTGGGCGCGACGCCGAAGCCCAGCCGCCCTTCGATGCGGATGTTCATCGCCCGCGCCTGTTTGAGGAGCAAAGTCTGGGTGGCGAGCACATGTTCGACCTCGCTCGTCCCAATGCCGAAGGCGAGCGCGCCGAGCGCACCATGCGCGGCGGTGTGGCTGTCGCCACACACCAGCGTGCAGCCCGGCAGGGTGAAGCCCTGTTCGGGGCCGACGACATGCACGATCCCCTGCTCGGCATCGGTCGCCTCGATATAGCGGATGCCGTTGGCGGGCGCGTTGCGGGCGAGCGCGGCGAGCTGGGCGGCGCTTTCGGGGTCGGCGATCGGCACCGGGCGGCCGGCGGCATCGCGGCGCGGCGTAGTCGGCAGATTATGGTCGGGCACCGCCAGCGTCAGGTCCGGCCGCCGCACCGGCCGCCCGGCCAGCGCCAGCGCCTCGAACGCCTGTGGGCTGGTCACCTCATGGACGAGATGGCGGTCGATATAGATCAGGCAGGTGCCGTCATCGCGGCGGTCGACGACATGGGCGTCCCAGATCTTCTGGTAAAGTGTGCGCGGCTGGCTGGACATGCACCGCCCCTATCGTGCGCGAAGGCTGCTGAAAAGTGCTGAAAAAGCGGCGATGGAGAAATATTATTGCGCTGTCGTCGCGCCGCCCGGCGGGTCGATCTTCAGCCAGTCGCGCGTCGGCTGGCCATAGAGCATCTCCAGCACCTCAAGCTGCACCCCGACCGGGCGGCCGCTCTGCGAGTTCCACAGCACCGCCACGCCCGAGCGCGCCGCCGGATCGAACAGGATGGTCGAGCGATAGCCCATCACCGCGCCCTGATGGCCGACCAGCGCGCGGCCCGAATAATCATAATCGCGCCAGCCCAGCGCATATTGCGACCGGCCCATGACCTGCGAAAACAGCGTGCCGCGCCGGCCGGTATCGACCCGCGCCTGATGGATATTGGCGAGCACCGCCGGCGGCACCACCTGCGGCGCCAGCCCCATTTGCGCGCGCATCCACAGCGCCAGATCCATGATCGACGAATTGACCCCGCCCGCCGCCGGGACACGGTAGTAATTGTCGTTCACCTCGACCGTGCGGCGGCCGACATGCGGCCGCGCCCAGCTTGGCGCCGCCATCAACCCGGCGCGGGTGAGGCTCGCCGTGCGCATGCCAAGCGGGGCGAACAGCCGCCGCCTGACCTGTTCGGCATAGCTTTGCCCGGTCACGCGCTCGACCACCTCGGTCGTCGTGTCGAACGCGATGTTCTGATAGCTGTGGCAGGTGCCCGGCGTGCAGGACGCGGCGATCGCCGCCAGCGACTGGCGCAGCGCACGCGGATCGCCCCCGGCCTCCAGCCGGTTGTCGCTGGCATTATGCGGAATGCCGACCCGGTGCGACAGGATATCGGCGATGGTCGCCGTCTGCTCGCCATTATTGGGCAGTTTCAGGCTGGTCGAAAACCGCGCCACCGGCTCGTCGAGCGACAGCCGCCCCTCGGCCGCGAGCAGCCCGACCAACGTGGAGGCCACCCCCTTGGACAGCGAGGCCCAGCGGAACACCGTCTGCGGGCCGACCGGTTCACCGCCCACCGCCTGGGTGACGCCATAGCCCTTGAGGAAGGTGATCTCGCCATTTTCGATCACGGCAACCGCCATGCCGACAATATCGGGCTTGGACGCGGCGATGGTCAGCCGCTCGTCAAGCCGGCGATAGTCGATGCGCGTCCGCCCGTTCGCGGCCGCCATCGTCACCCCGGCACGGGCGTCCAGATATTTCGGAACTGCGGCCACCTCGGCCGGGGCGCTGGCGGCGATCAGGCCGGGGGCGATCACCGCGACCAGGCTGGCAAGCCCGACCGCGCCGCCGATCATGGCCGCCGGGCGGGACCGCGCCCGCTTCAGCGCGGCACTGCCGACGGCAACCGGCACGCGCCGCGCGCCCGCCGGAGCGACGTTCTGCTGCCTGCCACGCTTCGCTGTGCCGTTAACCAATGCGCGACCCTCTGCCCCTTTTGCTTATAGAGCAGTGAATCAAGCATTTGCCTTTCGCACAACCCAGTAATGCCCCGTGGCGCGACCAGTTGTTGCTCTCAGGCGACAAAAGCGCCCGGGCGACGGGAACCCCGCCGCCCGGACGCCATGTTCGACGGCGTTACAGATAGTTGGCCGTGGTCCGCGCGCGCACCTCGTCGGCGGTGACGCCGGGGGCGGTCTCGATCAGCCGGAACGGACTGGCATGATCGGGACGCTCGAACACCGCCAGATCGGTGATGATCATGTCGACGACGTTGCGACCGGTCAGCGGCAGCGTGCAGGCCGGAATAAACTTGGGGCTGCCGTCCTTGGCATTGTGTTCCATCACCACGATGATCTTCTTGACCCCGGCGACCAGATCCATGGCGCCGCCCATGCCCTTCACCATCTTGCCGGGGATCATCCAGTTGGCGATGTCGCCGCCTTCGGACACTTCCATCGCGCCCAGCACGGTCAGGTCGATATGCCCGCCCCGGATCATCGCAAAGCTCTGGTCCGACCCGAAATAGCTGGACGAGGGCAGCTGCGAGATCGTCTGCTTGCCGGCATTGATCAGATCGGCATCGACTTCATCGTCGAACGGAAACGGACCGATGCCCAGCATGCCGTTTTCGGCCTGGAGCGTGACCGTCATCCCTTCGGGGATGTTGTTGGCAACAAGCGTCGGGATGCCGATGCCGAGATTGACGTAATAGCCGTCCTTCAGCTCACGCGCGGCGCGCGCCGCCATCTGGTTGCGATCCCACGCCATTATGCGGCCTCCCTGCTGCGCACCGTGCGGAACTCGATCTTCTTGTCATAAGGGCTGCCGACAATCATCCGCTTCACATAAATGCCCGGCAGATGGACATGGTCGGGATCGATGGTGCCGACCGGCACCACTTCCTCGACCTCGGCGACGCAGATGCGCCCGGCGGTCGCCATCGGCGCGTTGAAGTTGCGCGCGGTCTTGCGGAACTGGAGATTGCCCGCCTCGTCGGCGCGCCAGCCCTTGATGATCGACAGATCGGCGCGGATGCCGCGTTCAAGGATATAGGTTTCGCCGTCGAACTCCTTGTGCTCCTTGCCCTCGGCGACCAGCGTGCCGACCCCGGTCTTGGTGTAGAAGCCCGGAATGCCCGCGCCGCCGGCCCGGCAACGTTCGGCCAGCGTGCCCTGCGGGCAGAACTCGACCTCAAGCTCGCCCGACAGATATTGCCGCTCAAACTCCTTGTTCTCGCCGACATAAGAGCTGATCATCTTGGCGACCTGGCGGCTGCGCAGCAGTTTGCCCAGCCCCTCATTGTCGATCCCGGCATTGTTGGACACGAGCGTCAGGTTTTTCACGCCCGCCGCCTGAATGGCGTCGATCAGCCGCTCAGGGATGCCGCACAGGCCAAAGCCGCCGGAACAGATGGTCATGCCGTCGGCCAACAGCCCGTCAAGCGCCGCCGCGGCATCGGGATAAAGCTTGTTCATCCTCGCAGATCCTCCCCTAGAATGGCGCCGCTTAGGGCTGCCCCCGAACGAGCGTCAATTGCACGAAACGCAAGTCCGGTTGCAGCCAGTGCGCTCTTCGCGCCCGTTCAACCCCGCCCGTTCAACCCCGCCCGTTCAGCACCAGCCCGGCACATGGCCATGGCAGGGCGACCAGCCGCCCGGTGCCCGACAGGGTGACATAGGCGGTGCGGCCGTCCGCGCCGCCCCAGCAGATATTGGTGGTGAACGGATCGGGCATGGCGACGAACCGCGCCAGCCCGCCTTCGGGCGCGACGACGGAAATCCCCGCCTCGCCGATCGTCGCCACGCAGACATTGCCGTCGGCATCGACGCCCAGGCTGTCGAACCAGCGATAGCCGCCTGCGCCGTAAAGCAGCTGCCCGCCATGCCCGGCCAGCCCGCCGCCGCGCGCGATCCGCCCCGGCGCTTCGATGTCGAACGCCCAGAGCTTGGCCGTATAGGTTTCCGCGACATAGAGCCGCCGCCCGTCGGGCGACAGGCCGATGCCGTTGGGATTTTCCATCGGGAAGATCACCTCCTCGATATGGCTGCCATCGGCGCGGGCATAGAACACGCCGACCACGTCGCGCGACCGGGCGAAGGTCTTGCCATGATCGGTGAACCAGAAGCCGCCATGGGCGTCGAACACCAGATCGTTCGGCCCGCGCAGCTGCACATCGCCGGCATGGGTGTAGAGCGTCTCGACCGCGCCGGTCGCCGGGTCGATGCGCTGGATCGATCCGCCCGCCCAGTCGGGCGCCGCCCCGTGCGGGATCAGCAGGCCCGATTGTTCGGCCCAGGCAAAGCCGCCATTGTTGCAGCAGTAAAGCATCCCGTCGGGGCCGAGCGCGAGACCATTGGGGCCGCCGCCCGTCTCCGCCACCGGCTCCACCCCGCCATCCGGGCGCACGCGGGTGATGCGGCCGGCGGCGATTTCGGCGAGGATGATGCTGCCATCGGCCATCGCCACCGGCCCTTCGGGAAAGCGCAGCCCCGTGGCCACTTCGCGCAGATCGTCCATTGCCTCTCCTCCGGTTCTTTTTGTCGGGGCAGACGCTAGGCCGCGATGCGGCCGGCGCAAAGGGGGCTTGACCCGACCCGCGCCCCTGGCTCACCCGGAGCCCAGGGCCTGATCGGCCGACAAGACCAGACCGGGAGGATATCATGACCGGACCGCGCACCGGCGGCCGCATTCTCGTCGACAATCTGAGCGCCCAGGGCTGCGACCGGATCTTCACCGTGCCGGGCGAGAGCTTTCTTGCCGTGCTCGACGCGCTTCACGACACGCCGGGCATCGATCTGGTGGTGGCGCGGCAGGAAGGCGGCGTCGCCTTCATGGCGGCGGCGGACGGCAAGCTGACCGGGCGGCCGGGCATCGGCTTTGTCACCCGCGGGCCGGGGGCGACCAACGCCACCATCGGCGTGCATGTGGCGATGCAGGATTCGCTGCCGATGATCCTGTTCGTCGGCGATGTCGCGCGCGGCGACCGCGACCGCGAGGCGTTTCAGGAAGTCGATTTCGGCCAGATGTTCGGGCCGCTCGCCAAAAAGGTGCTGCGGATCGAGGATGCGCGCCGCATCCCCGAATATCTCGCCCGCGCCTATGCGACCGCGATGGCCGGCCGGCCCGGCCCGGTCGTTGTCGTGCTGCCCGAAGACATGCTGTGCGACACGGTCGAGGCGGTGGACCGGCCGCGCGTCGACCGGCCGGGCCAGGCCCCCGATGCACAGGCCATCGCGCGGCTCGCCGACCTGATCGATGCGGCCGAACGCCCGGTCGCGATCATCGGCGGCGCGGACTGGAGCCCCGAGGCCGGCACCGCCTTTGCCGACTGGGCGACGCGGATCGGCCTGCCGGTGGCGGCGGCATTCCGCCGTCAGGATGCGGTGGCCAATGACTGCCCGGTCTGGGCGGGCAATCTGGGCTATGGTCCCAATCCGGCGCTGGTCGCGCGGATCCGCGCCGCCGACCTTCTGATCGTCGTCGGCGCGCGGCTGGGCGAGGCGACGACCGATGGCTATACGCTGATCACCCCCGATCACCCCGGCCAGACGCTGGTGCATGTCCATCCCGATCCGGAGGAGCTGCACAGCGTCTATCGCACCGATCTGGCGATCTGCGCCGACATGGTGGGCTTTGCACGTGCCGCGCCCGCTGCGCGCCACCGGCCCGACGGGGCAGAGGCGCACCGCCAGTGGCGGGACTGGTCGACCCCCGCCCCGCGCGACGGCGTGACGCTCGACCTTGGCCAGTGCGTGGCGGCGATGCGCGATCTGCTGCCGGCCGATACGATCATCTGCAACGGCGCGGGCAATTTCTCCGGCTGGTGGCACCGTTACTGGCCCTATCAGGGCCATGGCACCCAGCTCGCACCGACCGCGGGGGCGATGGGCTATGGCGTGCCCGCCGCCGTGGCGGCGGCGCTGCGCTGCCCGGGGCGGCAGGTCGTCGCGCTGGCGGGGGACGGCGATTTCCTGATGAACGGGCAGGAACTGGCGACCGCGCTGCGCCACCGGCTCGACCTGATGGTGATCGTCGTCGACAATGGCGGCTATGGCACGATCCGCATGCATCAGGAGCGCGAATATCCGCGCCGCGTGTCGGGCACCGAACTGGCCAATCCCGATTTCGCCGCCTTTGCCCGCGCATTTGGCGGCTGGGCCGAACGGGTGGAGCGCACCGCCGATTTCGCCCCCGCCCTTGTCCGCGCCACCGCCGAGCGGGGCGTCCGCCTGCTCCACCTCGTCACCGATATCGAGGTGATCAGCGCGGCAACAACGATCAGCGCGCTGCGCGGCTGAGCGCGGCCTGAAAGGGAGAGCGGGCCGGGCCTGTCAGAGCATCCGCGCTTCAGCGAATGTCCGGACAGGCCGTCACGCCCGCTCGCCCGGTTCATCGTGCAGCCGCCGGCGGATGCGGGCGAGCGCCAGCCACACCAGCGCGACGACGAACGGCGCGAGCACGGCCGAGGCCAGCGCCACATCAAAGCCCGGCCAGAGGTGCGACAGCCCCTTGAGCGGATAGACGAGCAGCGAAAAGGCGTAATAGGAGATGGCGGCGACCGACAGCCCCTCGACCGTCTGCTGCAGACGCAGCTGGGCGAGCGTGCGCCGGTTCATCGATTGCAGCAGATCAGCGTTGATCGCCTGCGTCACCAGCTCGATCCGGGTGTTGAGCATCTGCCCGGCGCGGGCGATGCGGGCGATGACCGCGCGTTCGCGCTGGGCAACGCTCGCACAGGTGCGCATCGCCGGGCCGAGCCGCCGGTCCATGAACTGGCCGATGGTCTGCATCCCCGGGATCGGGCTTTCGCGCAGCGAGGCGATGCGGCCGAGCACGATCTCGTAATAGGCGTCACCCGCGGCAAAGCGGAAATTGGTCGAGGCGCTGAGCGCCTCCATCCGCCCCGACAAGGTGACGAGCCGGGTGAGCAGCGCCCGGTCATCCTCCACCCCCAGATTGTCGGCGATCCGCGCCGCCAGCTCGCCGGCCTCGACCTCGATCTGCTTGACCTGCGCCGCCGCCTGCCCGGCGAGCGGAAAGGCAAGCAGCGCCATCAGCCGATAGGTCTCGATCTCAAGCAGGATCAGCGCCAGCCGCCCGACCAGCACCGGATCATCGTCATGCATGATGACATCGAACCGCGTCATCCCGCGCTGATCGGGCCTGAGATCGGTGAGTAGCGTCGCCGCCCCGTCGAGCAGGCGCGCGCCGATCGATTCATGCCGGTCGAGCGGCTCGCCATGGGCATGGTGGCCGCGCCGGAGCCGCAGGGTGGTGAACACCAGCACCTGGCCGGGAATGGCGGCGATCCAGTCTTCCGGCACGCTGTCGAGGGCGCTATCCATGCCCGCGGCGGGCGGGGCGACGAAGGTCCAGCTCGAAAACTCCGAATGGCGTTCCCAGCGCAGCTGCCATGTCCCGGCGTCGAGCGACCACCAGCGCATCCCCGGATGCGGGGCCTCGCGCCCCAGCTGGCGGCAGAGCGCCGCCATGTGCCGCCAGTCCGCCTCGCCGCCGTCCTGCCCGGACAAAGCGGCGATGCGCGTCACCAGCGCGGGCAGCGCGACCGGGCTGGACGGCCGGGCATGCGCCTCGGCCAGCAGGCGGTCACGATCCTTGTGGAAATCCATCTGACCATCCACCGCCTTGCCTCCCCCAATCGGAACAACAAACAGAACGGCGGAACAGGGGTGCAACGGCACCCGGTCGCTGCGCCGGATCGTCGACCCTCAGCCGTGCAAAGTCAACCGGAGCGCACGCCGCGCCGGCGCCGTTCGCGCCGGGCAAGGTCCCAGAGATGCGCCGGCAACGCACCCGCAAGCGGCAGGGCGATCATCTGCCACTGCGCGCCGACCAGCGCCGCACGCAGCCCGAGCACGAACATCACCCCCGGCAGCACCGCCGCCACCGCCCCGGCCACCGGCCAACGCCGCCACCGCCACAGCCAGACACATTCAAGCGCGAGGACGACAAGGATCGCATCCGCCGCGCGACCGCTGCCGAAATAGGCGGCGGCCAGCCCATCGAGCGCGGGCATCACCCCGCCCATGCCGGCCATCCCGCCATCAGAACGGCCCGTTCAGC
The DNA here is from genome assembly GCF_059803575.1 of Sphingomonas sp. URJC2. Taxonomy (NCBI): domain Bacteria; kingdom Pseudomonadati; phylum Pseudomonadota; class Alphaproteobacteria; order Sphingomonadales; family Sphingomonadaceae; genus Sphingomonas; species Sphingomonas sp. URJC2. The sequence goes on along the minus strand of NZ_JAPFGX010000022.1, from coordinate 36,855 downwards.
CGCACAATCTCCCAGTTGAGCAGCCCGGCGACCGTCACCCACAGCAGATAGGGGACGAGCAGCAGCCCGGCGGCGCGCGAGCGGCGGCCGCAGAACAGGATCAGCGCGGCGATCGATCCCCAGAAGAAGATCAGTTCGATCAGCGCCCAGTCGGGCCGCTGGATGCGGAAAAAGATCAGGCTCCACAGGATGTTCAGAAACCCGTTGAGCGCGAACAGGCCGATCAGGGTTTCGGCGTCGCGGCGCGTGTGAATGACGTTCCACGCCAGCACCGAGGCGATGGCGGCGAGCGCGAAGATTGCCGTCCAGGCAATGCCGTAAACCGGGTCGGGCGGTGCCCAGCCGGGCTGGGCAAGGCTGCGATACCATGGCCCCAGATCGGTGATCGTCATCCCCATCACGGCCACCGCCAGCGCGGCCAGCCCGGCGAGGATGAAAGGCATGATCCAGGGTCGGTTCATCGCGGCACGGGTCGCAATCCCAGCAGATGGGCCATATCCTTGAGGAAGATGCGCAGATGCGCAAGCGGCTTCGCGCGTACCAGCTTCTTGTGCATATAGGCCTGCCAGGTCAGGTGCTGCACATCCGGATCGGCGCAGATCTTGACGAACCGCTCGCGCCGTTTGTCGCTGGAATACCAGAAATATTGCATGATCCCGAGGATCCAGAACACCCGGCCATGTTCGCGCATGAAGCGGCGGCGCGCGCCGGCGAGTGCCGAGGCGCGCCCGGTGGCAAGGAAGCGTTCGGCCGCCTCCGCCCCCATCCGCCCGCAGGCCATGGCGTAATAAATCCCCTCGCCCGAGGCGGGCGCGACGACCCCCGCCGCATCGCCGACGACCAGCACATCGCGGCCATTGTCCCAGCGCTTGAGCGGCTTGAGCGGAATGGGCGCGCCTTCGTGGCGAATGGTGCGGCACTGGTCCAGCCCGGTGCGGGCGCGCAGCCGGGCGACGGATTCGCGCAGGCCAAAGCCCTTGTCGGCACTGCCGACGCCGATGCTCGCCTGCTTGCCGTGCGGAAACACCCAGGAATAGAAATCGGGCGACAGCGATCCTTCATAGATCACATCGGCCCGGCGGGCGGCATAATCCTCGCTGTCCTCGGCCGGGGCCTCGATCACCTCATGATAGGCGAACACGCATTTCACCTGGTCGCCGCCGGGAATGCAGGTCCGGGCAACGGCGGAGCGCGCGCCATCGGCCCCGATCACCAGCCGGGCGCGCAACCGCTCGACCGGGCCGTCGCGCCCGGCGCGCCAGCAGACGAGCGCGGTGCCATCGGCATCGCGCTCGACCGCGACGAACTGGCCGGTGACACGTTCGGCCCCGGCGGCGGCGGCGCGCTCGCGCAGCCATTCGTCGAAATGCTCGCGGTCGACCATGCCGACAAAGCCGTCGCCGACCGGCATGTCGACCGATTTATGGGTGGGCGAGATCATCCGCGCCGCCTTCACGCGCGCGACGATCAGCGCATCGGGAATATCGAAATCGGCGATCAGCCGGGGCGGGATCGCCCCGCCGCACGGCTTGATCCGTCCCGCCCGGTCGAGCAGCGCGACACGCCGCCCCGACGCCGCCAGATCGGTCGCCACGGTCGCCCCCGACGGACCACCGCCCACCACCACCACGTCATAGGTCGTCGTCATCGCCGGTCCCTCCCTGTCAGCCCCATCATCAGGCCGTCGCCATCCGCCCGGCCGGCCGCGCGCGCGCGACCCGCATGGCAAGCACTGCCGCTGCGACGAACAGCAATGCCTCGACCGCAAACACCATCTGGAACGCCGGCGCCGCACCGCCGGGGCGCATCCGCAGCAGATCGACGCCGACCGCGCCGATCAGCCCGCCCAGCCCGAACGCAATCGCCTGCGCCGCGCCCCACACGCCCATTTTCAGTCCGGACTGGCGGCCGCCATCGGCCCCTGCCAGCCCCATCATCGCGCCGATCGCCGCCACCGCGAACACGCCGTTGCAAAAGCCGAGCGCAACCACATTGGCGACCACCGGCCAGCCCGCGGCATCAAGCGGCGCGACCGCCAGCCCGGCCAGCGCCAGCGCGGAGCCGGCGCAGCCGCCGACGATCCAGCGTTCCAGCTCTGCCGGGCGTCGCCCGCCAAAGGCACTGCCCATCAACCCGGCAAGGATCATCCCGGCCAGCACGCCGCCATGCTGCGCCCCCGACAGGCGCGTCGTATCCCCCGGTGCCATGCCGAACACCAGCCCGGCATAGGGTTCGAGGATCAGATCCTGCATGTTGTAGGCGAGCATCGACAGGAACACGAACAGGGTGAAGCGCCGCGCCTCCCGCTCGCCCAGGATCATCCCGATCGCTGCGCCAAAGCCGGGCAGCGGCCCGTCGCGGCGCTGCAGCCGGGCGGCGGGATTGGCGTGCCGCGCCTCCAGCCCGGCGAGCGCGACCAGCGTCAGCACGAACGCGATCAGCACCACGCCCGAGGCGACAAGCGCGAGGCGCGGCATCGAAAACGGCTTGAGCAGCGTACCGGCAATGCCCGCCGACAGCGCAATGCCCGCGACCATCATGATCCAGGTGAGCGCGGCCGCACCCGCGCGCCGCTCGGCCGGGACGAGGTTGGCGAGCATCGCCAGCAGCGACGTGCCGGACGCGCCGACCCCCGCCCCGATCATCAGATAGGCGAAAATCGCGAGCGCAAAGCCCTGCCCGCGCGCCCCGGCGGCGAGCAGATAGACGGCATCGACCGCCGCCAGCACGCCAAAGGCGAGCACCGCCATGCCGGCGACGATCCAGGTCGACCGCCGGCCTCCCTTGTCGGAGCCATGGCCCCAGAGCGGGCGCGACAGCTGCACCGCATAATGCATCGCGACCAGCCCCGCCGGCACCGCGGCGGCGAGCCCGATTTCCACCACCATCACCCGGTTGAGCAGCGACGTGCACAGCATCACCATCGCGCCGATCGCGGCCTGCACCAGGCCCAGCCGCGCGATCACACCCCAGCCGATTGTCGCCGTCATATCCCTCCCCCTCCGGCCGCGGATCCAAGACCGATCGCCGCCGCCAGCATGCCGAGCACGTAAAGCGTCGTGCCGGTCGCATTGTACCAGGGCGCAAACCGCGCCGGATCGCGCAGCAGCCGCGCCATCAGCGCGATCTGCACGGCAAGCGACGCCGCCACGGCGAGCGCCGACAGTTCCAGCCCCCAGCGATGGAGCAGCCCCGCCACGATGAACTGGGGCACCGCCATCACCACACAGGCAACCCGCGCCGCCCGCGCGGTGCCGAGAATGACGGGCAGCGAGCGCACGCCCATCAGCACATCGCCCTTCTCCGCCTTGAAATCATTGAGCGTCATGATGCCGTGCGCCCCGGCGCTGTAGAGCAGGATGACCGCAAGTGCGGGCGCGGGCGGCAGCGCGGCGGCCATGATCGCCGCCCCGGTGAACCAGCTCAACCCCTCATAGGTGAGCGCGACAATGCCCGGCCCCCACCAGCCGCTCATCTTCAGCCGCAGTGGCGGCGCGCTGTAGATCCATGCGCAGATCAGGCCGACAATGGTGGCGGCAAACACCCACCGGCCCATGCCGGCGGCGAGCAGCATCGACAGCATCGTGCCGATGATCGCGATATACAGCCCCCAGCGCCCGGGAATGCGCCCCGACGGGATCGGCCGATCGGGCTCGTTGATCGCATCGACATGGCGGTCGAACCAGTCATTGACCGCCTGCGACGTGCCGCACACCATCGGCCCGGTCAGGATCACGCCCAGCACCAGCACGAACCAGCGCTCGCCCAGCGGCACGCCCGATGAGACGACCCCGCACATGAACGCCCACATCGGCGGAAACCAGGTGATCGGCTTCAGCAGCCGAAGCACATCGGCGGGTGCCGGCAGCCCGGTCGCGCGCGGAGCAGTCACGGAACGAGTCATGCCCGTATGCTATGATTGACACATCAAAGCGTCAACCTAACTTGACGCTTTCGGCCGGGGAAATCAGCGCGGCGGACGATTTTCGACGTGATCGATGCGCTGGAAGCTGCCGGCGACCGGCCGTTTCATGAAATCGAGGCACCAAATCGGATACCGGGCATCGACCTGCCCCCGGCTCGCCCCTGCCAGCCGCTGGTCACCCGCGCGATAACCGCCGCGACATCATGTCAGTCGTCGAGCTGTTCCAGCCCGACCAGCCCGTGGCGGTGCAGCTTTGAATAGAGGCTCTGCCGGCTCAGGCCCAGAATCTCGGCCGCCGAAGCGCGGTTGTTGGACGTGTAGACGAGCGCCGCCTCGATGCACTGGCGCTCGATCAGATCGGTCGATTCGCGGACGATATCCTTGAGCGGCATCCGCCCGATCAGCTCGGTCAGCTGTTCCACCGACCGCGGCATCCCACGTTCGGCCGGCGGCAGATCGCGCAGCCGCCGCGCGACCACGCGGAGCGTGAAGCCATAGCGATCGGGCGAGATGCGGGCCGCCGACACCTCGACCTCGTCGCGCCCGCCGAGCAGACCGCGCACAATCGTGGCGACATTGCGCGCCACCCCATGTTCGGCCAGCTGTGCCATGATGAGGTCAAGGTCGATCCCCGGCCGGCCGAGCACATCGCCGAGCGCGCGACCGCGCAGCTGTTCTTCGCTTGCCGCCTGCACGATCTCGACCATCGCCGGATTGGCGGCGACAATCGCCAGCGACCGGTCGACAATCACGAACGCATCGGGCATCGCAGCCACGGCCTGGGCAAAGCCATCGCCTGCGACCGGTGCGGACATGTCCGGCGCGCCCAGCCTGACGAGCAGATACCCGGTCCCGGCCTGCCGATAAACGCGTGCCGACAGGCTGACCGCGGCGTCGCCGCCCAGCCGGACCCGAATCGGCGCCATGTCGACACCGGCGGCAACTGCGCCGAAAAACGCGATCGCCGGCTCCCGGTCGCCTGCTTCCAGCCGGTCGATCAGGGACTGGCCGGGCAGCTGCCCTTCACCGAGCAAAGCGACGGCCGCGGCATTGGCCTCGCGGATCCGGCGGCTGTCGGCCTCCAGGATCAGCATCGGCTCGGCGGTCATGTCGAACAGCAGCCGGTAGCGGGCCTCGGCCTGACGCATCGCCAGATAGTCGCGCTCAAGCGACTGCTGCACCTGCAACAGGCGCTGCTGCAGCACCGCCCCGGCACGCTCGTCACGGCCGATGGCGACACGCAGCCCGTCCACCCCCAGCGGCATCACAAGATAGCGGACGGGAAAATCGCCGCTGTCGCCGAGCTGGGTCACCTGCCGCCAGCGCCCGCCCGGCTCGCCGGACAACATGTCCTCGATCTTGGGGCGACTGTCGGGCGTGACGGTGTCGATCCAGCGGCGGCCAAGCTGGTTTTGCAGGCCCCGCAGACTGCTGGGCGTGCCCGCAACGTCGACGATCTGCCCGCCGTCATCGATCATCAACGCGACATCGCCCACGGACGCCAGCAACGCCGCCATCTGTTCCACCGGAGCACCGGCAAGCCAGCTGGAGGCGGCGGCGAATGGCAGCCGCGGCTCGGTCAGGTCGGGTTTGTCATTCATGACGGGCGCGGCTCACGCCGGAGCCGCCAGCCGCACCGCATCCACCAGATGTTCGCCAACCTTCACGGCCGCGATCGCATCATCCGCCATGGCGTCGGCCCCCAGCTGCGCGAACAGGCCGGGGTTTCGGGTGAGGACTGGCCCACCAACCATGATACGGACATTCGGATTCATCGAGACGCTGCGCACTGCACGGATCAGAGACTGGGCAGGCTCGATATGGCTATCATTAGCGACCGTCAATCCAACCAGATCAAGATATGCGCCGGCAATCGCCGACAAAATCTCGCCACGGCTTGCAGCGACCAGCAATTCGGCCTGCCACCCGGCCAGTGCGAAGCATTCATGCACCATCGCCGCGCCGAAACTGTGCACATCCTCGGGCAAGAGAGTGAACAGCGCCGTGCGCGGCAGCGATGCCAATGGCGCGCGCGGCGCGTGACCGCCGATTTCGCGCAGCACCTCCTGCAGCCGCCACAGGCCCATCGTCACTTCGATGAAGTCGAGGCGGTCATCCTCCCACAAATCGCCGAGCCGGCGCGCCACCGGCGCCAGAAGATCGACGAACAGTGCCGGGGCCGAAATGCCCGCACGGATCAGATCGTCGATCTCGCGCAGCAGATCGTGCGCCTGACCATCTATGGCGATGCGGGCGAGCCGGTCGATCCGCCACGCGGAGATCGCGGGCGGACCGGCAAGCGATGCAGCGAGAGACGCTGACGACCGACCTGGCCTGTGCGCACCAAGAACAATGGATGCATCGGAACCGACACGACCCAGTTTCTGTTCAATACTGTTTTCGTTGTGCGAGGATTGGATGGCCGGGGTGAGTCCCGATTGACTGCCGCCCAATCCGATCACGGTAGCCATTCCCCCCCACTCCTTCGTCGAGCGGTCGGCGCATCATGGCGTCGGCCCCTGGTGAACGGCCCCGCGACCCGGGCCGTCGGCGCTTATATCTTATGCCGCGCACGCTATTCCGTTTCCGATGCAATGACAATGGCGATTCTTACCGGCTGTCTATCTTTCTGGACGTCAACATAGATTGACATTGATGCGGTGGCGGGCGTAGCCTCCGGGTCGGAGGGGAGATGCGAAGCGTGCCGAACGACAATCGCATTCCGGATAGGATGCCGGACACCGGGCCGAAGATGCGGGCGCACAGCGCACCGGACGGTCACCGCACCGCCACGGACCGCTCCATGAGCCATCCGGCAAATCGCAACGCAGTCGCGGGCCGTGTGCCCCGCCCGCTTTACACGCCGGAACAGCGCGCCCGCCGCGATGCGACGGTGTGGACGCTCGTCCAGGGCATTCTCGCCCCCGTCCAGTTTCTCGTCTTTCTGGTCAGCCTCGCGCTTGTCGGCCGTTTCCTGCTGACCGGCGACGGGCAGTTCGCGGCCGACGCCTCGGTCGTCGCCAAGACGCTGACTCTCTACACGATCATGGTCACCGGCGCGGTCTGGGAAAAGGTCGTGTTCGGCAAATATCTGTTTGCAGACGCGTTTTTCTGGGAAGACGCGGTCAGCATGATCGTGATCGCGCTCCACACCGCCTATATGGCGATGCTGGTCGCTGATCTGGGCACGGTTGGCGAACGCATGTTCGTGGCGCTTGCCGCCTATGCGACCTATGTCGTCAATGCTGGCCAGTTCGTCTGGAAACTGCGCATGGCGCGGTTGCAGGGCGACCGTGCGCAGCCCGCCGGGCTGGCAACGGCATGACCGGCCCTGTCGCCCTCGCCGCGTCGCCGCTGCCGATGCCGATGCCGGAGATCCGGCGCGAACGCGGCCAGCGTGAAGTGTTTTGCGGGCTGACCGGGATCGTCTGGCTGCACCGCAAAATGCCCGACGCTTTCTTCCTCGTCGTCGGATCGCGCACCTGCGCCCATCTGCTGCAATCGGCGGCAGGGGTGATGATCTTTGCCGAGCCGCGCTTTGCGACCGCGATCATCGAGGAACGCGATCTGGCCGGCATGGCCGATCTCGATGCCGAGCTGGACCGGGTGGTCACCCGGCTGCTCGACCGGCGGCCCGATGTGCGCGTGCTGTTCCTTGTCGGCTCCTGCCCGTCGGAAGTCATCAAGCTCGATCTGCCGCGCGCCGCGCGCCGGCTGGGCGCGGGCCGGCCGGGGGTCAACATCCTCAGCTATTCGGGCAGCGGGATCGAAACGACCTTTACCGAGGGCGAGGATGCCTGCCTCGCCGCGCTGGTGCCGGAAGCCCCGCAGGGCGCGGCCGATGCGGTGCCCGAACTGCTGATCGTCGGCGCGCTGCCCGATATCGTCGAAGACCAGTTCGCCCGGCTGTTTGCCGATATGGGCATCGATCGGGTCCGTTTCTTTCCCGGCCGCGTCGCCCATGATCTGCCCGCAATCGGCCCGGCCACCCGCTTTCTGCTCGCCCAGCCTTTCCTTGGCGACACCGCCCGTGCGCTTACCGCGCGCGGAGCCGAGCGGCTGGCCGCGCCCTTCCCGTTCGGCGCGGAAGGCACGACCGCCTGGGCCGAGGCGGCGGCCAATGCCTTTGGCGTCGATCCGATGCGTTTCCGTCAGGCGGTCGCGCCCGGCCGCGAACGCGCCAAGCGCGCCATTGCCCGCCATGCCGAGCGTCTGGCCGGCCAGACGATCTTCTTCATGCCCGATTCGCAGCTGGAGGTGCCGCTGGCGCGCTTTCTGGCGGCCGAATGCGGGATGCGGCCGGTCGAGGTCTGCACCCCCTATCTCCATGCCCGCCATCTGGCCGAAGAACTGGCGCTGCTGCCCCCCGGCACCCCGCTGACCGAAGGGCAGGATGTCGATGCGCAGCTCGACCGGGTGCGCGCGCTGCGCCCCGACATCACCGTGTGCGGCCTCGGCCTTGCCAATCCGCTGGAGGCGGAGGGGCTGACGACGAAATGGGCGATCGAACTGGTGTTCACGCCCGTCCATGGCTTCGACCAGGCAGGCGACCTGGCCGAGCTGTTCACCCGGCCGCTCCGGCGGCGTGACGTGCTGAGGGTCTGATGCAGCTGGCGGTCTGGACATATGAAGGCCCGCCCCATGTCGGGGCAATGCGCGTCGCGACCGCGATGACCGATGTGCATTATGTGCTGCACGCGCCGCAGGGCGACACCTATGCCGATCTGCTGTTCACGATGATCGAGCGGCGCGGCCAGCGCCCGCCAGTCACCTACACGACCTTCCAGGCCCGCGATCTCGGCAAGGACACGGCCGAGCTGTTCAAGAACGCCGCGCGCGACGCGCATGACCGGTTCCGCCCCGGCGCGATGCTGGTCGGCTCCAGCTGCACCGCCGAACTGATTCAGGACGATCCGGGCGGTCTGGCCGAAGCGCTGGCCCTGCCGGTGCCGGTCGTCGCGCTCGAACTGCCCAGCTATCAGCGCAAGGAACATTGGGGGGCGGCAGAGACATTCTACCGGCTGGTCCGCGCGCTCAGCCCGGCGCAGCGCCCGCTGCGCCCCGAAGGCGGGCCGCGCGTCAATCTGCTCGGCCCCTGCGCGCTCGGCTTCCGCCACCGCGACGATGTGGCGGAAATCAGCCGGCTGCTCGCGCTGATGGGCATTGGCGTCAACGTCACCGCACCGCTCGGCGCTTCGGCGGCCGACATCGCCCGGCTGGGCGAGGCGGATTTCAACATCCTGCTCTATCCCGAAATCGGCGACGAGGCGGCACGCTGGCTCGAGCGCGCCTATCGGATGCCGGTCGTGCGCACGGTGCCGATCGGCGTGCAGGCGACGCGCGCCTTTATCGAGGAAGTGGCGCTGCTCGCCGGGGTCGATCCGGCCCCCGCACTGGCCGAGGGCGGGCGGATGGCGTGGTGGAGCCGCTCGGTCGACTCGACCTATCTGACCGCCAAGCGGGTGTTCATCTTCGGCGACGCCACCCATGCGGTTGCCGCCGCCCGGATCGCGACCGAGGAGCTGGGCTTCGAGGTCGTCGGGCTTGGCTGCTACAATCGCGAGTTCGCCCGCGATGTGCGCGAGGCCGCGGCGAAGCTGGGCATCGAGCCGCTGATCACCGACGATCATCTGGCGGTCGAGGACGAGATCGTCCGGCTCCAGCCCGAGCTGGTGCTCGGCACGCAGATGGAACGGCATATCGCCAAAAGGCTGCGCATCCCCTGCGCGGTCATCTCGGCCCCCGTCCATGTTCAGGATTTCCCGGCCCGGCACAGCCCGCAAATGGGCTTTGAAGGTGCCAATGTGATCTTCGACACCTGGGTCCATCCGCTGGTCATGGGGCTGGAGGAACATCTGCTGGCGATGTTCCGCGACGATCCCGAGTTCCATGACGGCGCGGGGGCAAGCCACCTCTCCCATGGCGGTCCGGCGGCAAGCGCGGGCCGCGCAGACCAGAGCGACGAAACCGCGCCCCACGGCGATATGCCCGACGGCGATGCGCCCGACGGCACTGTCGGCGTGATGACCGCCGCCCCGGCAGCGGCCGCCTCGACCTCCGCCGCCGGCTGGACCGCCGAGGCCGAGGCCGAGCTGCGCAAGATCCCGTTTTTCGTCCGCGGCAAGGCGCGGCGCAACACCGAGGCGTTCGCCGCCGCTGCCGGGCTGGCGGAGATCGGCCTGTCGACCCTTTACGACGCAAAGGCGCATTATGGACGGTGAGGCTGCACCCCGGTCCGCCATGCCGGCGGTCAACATGGTGATCGTGACGCTCGACACCCATCTCGCGGGCGCGGTCGAACGCGCCACCCCGGCGCTTGCGGCCGCGGGCATCCGCGTCGCCTTCCACGCCGCGTCGGAATGGGACCGCGATCCGGGCGCGCTCGACCGCTGCCGCGCGGACATTGCCGGCGGCGACATCATCCTCGCGACCATGCTGTTCCTGGAAGACCATATCCAGGCGGTGCTGCCCGCGCTCGAGGCGCGGCGCGACAGCTGCGATGCGATCGTCGGGCTGATGTCGGGCAGCGAGATCGTCAAGCTGACGCGGATGGGCAGCTATGAGATGCGCAAGCCCGCATCGGGCGTCATGGCGCTGCTCAAAAAGCTCAAGCCTGCCGGCAAGCCCGGCAGCGACAGCGGCGACAAGCAGATGAAGACGCTGCGCCGCCTGCCGCAGATCCTGAAGTTCATCCCCGGCACCGCCCAGGATGTGCGCGCCTATTTTCTGACGCTGCAATATTGGCTGGCCGGATCCGACGACAATGTCGTCGCGATGATCCGCGCGCTCGTCGACCGCTATGCCGATGGCCCGCGCCGGGCGCTGCGCGGGCGAACGCCGGCGGCTGCCCCGGTCGAATATCCGGACGTCGGCCTGTATCACCCCGCCCTGCCTAGCCGCATTGCCGAGCGGCTGGAGGACCTGCCGGCGCGGGTCGCGTCGCCTGTCGGCACGGTCGGCCTGCTGATGCTGCGCAGCTATATCCTCGCCCGCGACGCGCGCCATTATGACGGGGTGATCTCCGCGCTCGAGGCGCGCGGGCTGACGGTGATCCCGGCCTTTGCCAGCGGGCTGGACGGCCGCCCGGCGATCAACCATTTCTTCATGGACGGGCAGTCCCCGCGGGTCGATGCGGTCATCAACCTGACCGGTTTCTCGCTGGTCGGCGGCCCGGCCTATAACGATGCCGGCGCGGCGGCGACCGCGCTTGCCCGGCTCGACGTGCCCTATGTCAGCGCGCATCCGGCCGAGTTCCAGACGCTTGAGCAGTGGAAAGCGAACCCGATGGGGCTGCTGCCGCTCGAAGCGACGCTGATGGTCGCGATCCCCGAGCTTGATGGCGGCATCCTGCCGGCCACCTTTGGCGGCCGTGCGGCGGGTGGCGAGGGCAGCGGGCGCACGATGCAGAGCGACCCCGAACGCGCCTCGGCGCTTGCCGACAAGGTCGCCCGGCTGGTCGCGCTGCGCCGCGCGCCGCGTGCCGACCGGCGGGTTGCGATCGTGCTGTTCAACTTTCCGCCCAATGCCGGCGCGGCGGGCACCGCCGCCTATCTGGCGGTGTGGGAATCGGTGCACCGGACGCTCGTCCGCCTGCGTGACGAGGGCTATGACGTCACCCCGCCCGAAAGCGTCGATGCGCTGCGCGCCGCGGTGATGGAGGGCAATGCCGCAATGTTCGGCGCGGATGCCAATATCCATGCGCGGATCAGCCCCGACGATCATGTCCGCACCGAGCCGCATCTGGCGCAGATCGAGGCGCAATGGGGCCCCTCCCCCGGCCGGATCCAGGCCGATCCGGGCGGCATCCACATCATGGGCGAGCGGTTCGGCAAGGTGTTTGTCGGGTTGCAGCCGGCCATGGGCTGGGAAGGCGATCCGATGCGCCTGATGTTCGAAGGCGGCCTGGCCCCCACCCATGCGTTTTCAGCCTTTTACCGCTGGCTGCGCACTGGTTTTGGCGCGCATGCGGTGCTGCATTTCGGCACCCATGGCGCGCTTGAGTTCATGCCCGGCAAGCAGAGCGGGATGGGCCCGGACTGCTGGCCCGAACGGCTGATCGGCAACCTGCCAAACTTCTACCTCTATGCCGCGAACAACCCGTCCGAGGGGCTGATCGCCAAGCGCCGTTCCGGCGCGACGCTGATTTCCTATCTGACGCCGCCGCTCAGCCAGGCCGGGCTTTACAAGGGCCTGGGCGAGCTGCGGTCGCTGGTCGATCGCTGGCGCGCGGGCGAGCTGGGGGCCGAGGAACAGGCCGATCTGGCGCAGATGATCCGCGATCAGGCCGAGACGATGGATCTGAACGCGACCGATATCGACCGGCTGTCGGCCAAGCTCTACGAGATCGAGGAATCGCTGATCCCCGAAGGGCTGCACGTGCTCGGCACCACGGCTGAGGGTGAGGCGCGCACGCGCTTCCTCGACGCCTTCCCGGCTGAGGACCGCGCGCGTGTCGACCAGCTGCTCGCCGACAATGACGAGATGGGCGGGCTGATCCGCGCGCTCGATGCGCGGTTCATGCCGCCGGCACCGGGCGGCGACCTGATCCGCAACCCCGATGTGCTGCCGACCGGGCGCAACCTGCACGGCTTCGATCCGTTCCGCATCCCCAATGGCTTTGCCGTCGAACAGGGGCGCAAGGCCGTCGACCGGCTGATCGAGGGCCATGTCGATCGCGGCGGCGCCTATCCCGAAAGCATCGCCATGGTGCTGTGGGGCAGCGACAATATGAAGAGCGAGGGCGCGCAGATCGCCCAGGCGCTCGCGCTCTACGGTGCCCGCCCGCGCTTTGACGGCTATGGCCGGCTGGTCGGCGCGGAGCTGATCCCGCTCGACGAGCTGGGCCGGCCGCGGATCGATGTCGTCATCACTTTGTCGGGCATTTTCCGCGACCTGCTGCCGCTCCAGACGCGGATGCTGGCCGAGGCGGCCTGGCTGGCGGCGACCGCCGACGAGCCCGAGCATCTGAACTTCGTGCGCAAGCACAGCCTGGCCCAGGCCGCCGAACTCGGCATCGACATGGAGGAAGCCGCGCTGCGCGTGTTTTCCAACCAGGAAGGTGCCTATGGCGCGAACGTCAACCAGCTGATCGATGGCGGCGTGTGGAGCGACCCGGACGAGCTGGCCGACACCTTCGAGAAGCGCAAGGGCTTCGCCTATGGCCGCAGCGGCGCGCCGGTGCGCAAGGCGGCGTTGTTCAAGGCGGCACTGTCGCGGGTCGACCTGACCTATCAGAATCTCGACTCGGTCGAGCTGGGCGTCACCGATCTCGACCAATATGTCGACATGCTGGGCGGCATGGCGCGTTCGGTCAGCCGCGCGCGCGGTGGCGAGGCAGCCCCGGTCTATATCGTCGATGCGACCACCGGCTCGGCCAAGGTTCGCACGCTTGACGAGCAGGTCGAGCTGGAAACCCGCACCCGCACGCTCAACCCGCGCTGGTATGAAGGCCAGCTGCGCCACGGCTTTGAAGGCGTGAAGAACATCGAGGCGCATGTCACCACGACGCTCGGCTGGTCGGCGACCACCGGCAAGGTCGCGCCCTGGATCTACCAGCGGATCAGCGAGACCTTCATGCTCGATCCCGAAATGCGCGCCCGGCTGGTGGCGCTCAACCCCAAGGCGTCGGCGCGCGTTGCCGAACGGCTGCTCGAGGCGTCGGACCGCCAATATTGGACGCCCGACGCCGAAACCCTCGCCGCCCTGCGCGCGGCCAGCGACGACATTGAAGACAGGCTCGAAGGCCTGATCGCAGCGGAGTAGAATGGACATGCTTCTCGACCGACAGCATCCGGGATCCGCACCCGACGGGGACGGCAGCGTCCAGGTTCAGCTCGACCCGCAGGACCGGATCGGCAAGGCCAAGGTGTTCGCCGTTTATGGCAAGGGCGGGATCGGCAAATCCACGACCTCGTCCAACCTGTCGGCAGCCTTTTCCAAGCTTGGCCACCGCGTGCTCCAGATCGGCTGCGATCCCAAGCATGACAGCACCTTCACGCTCACCAAAAAGCTGATGCCGACGGTGATCGACGTGCTCGAAAGCGTCGAGTTCCACGCCGAGGAGCTGCGCCCCGAAGACTATATGTTCGAAGGCTATAACGGCGTCATGTGCGTCGAGGCAGGCGGGCCGCCGGCCGGCACCGGCTGTGGCGGCTATGTCGTCGGGCAGACGGTGAAGCTGCTCAAGCAGCATCATCTGCTCGACGAAACCGATGTCGTGATCTTCGACGTGCTCGGCGACGTGGTGTGCGGCGGCTTTGCCGCGCCGCTCCAGCATGCCGAACGCGCGCTGGTGGTCACCGCGAACGACTTTGATTCCATCTTCGCGATGAACCGCATCATCGCGGCCATCAACGCCAAGGCGAAGAATTACGAGGTCCGCGTCGCTGGCGTCGTCGCCAACCGGTCGGCGGGCACCGACGAGATCGACCGCTTCTGCGACGCGACGGGCATGAAGCGGCTCGCCCATTTCCGCGACGTCGACGCAATCCGCCGGTCGCGGCTCAAAAAATGCACCTTGTTCGAGATGGACGATGCGCCCGACGTGATCGCCGCGCGCGAGGAATATCTGCGCCTGGCCGACATGCTGTGGCGCGGCGTCGACCCGCTGCCCGCCAAGGCCATGAAGGATCGCGACATTTTCGACTTTCTGGGGTTTGAATGATGGCGACGCTTCCCGCCCCGCCCGCCAATCCGCGCTATGAGGCGCAGCGCCAGCGGCTGGAGACCTATTTCGACCGCACGGCGCGCCAGGCCTGGGAACAGCTGACCTCGGACGCGCGGGTGTCGGGCATCCGTGCGACCGTCCGCGCCGGGCGCGACCGGATGCGCGAGACGCTGCTCGACTGGCTGCCCGCCGATCTGCGCCGACTGCGGCTGCTCGATGCCGGTTGCGGCACGGGCGCGCTCGCCGTGGCCGCGGCATGGCGCGGGGCGCAGGTGTGCGCGATCGACGTGGCCGGCGGCCTGGTCGATGTCGCGCGCGACCGGGCACCGGCCTTTCCCGGCCATGGCGGCATCGACTGGCATGTCGGTGACATGACCGATCCGCAGCTCGGCCGGTTCGACCATGTCGTCGCGATGGATTCGCTGATCCATTACGACATGGAGGACATGGCGGCGGTGATCGCATCGCTGGCTGCGCGCACATCGGGGTCGATCGTCTTCACCTTTGCCCCGCGCACCCCGCTGCTCGCCACGATGCATGCGGTGGGGCGCGTCTTCCCGCGCGGCGACCGTGCGCCGTTCATCCAGCCGGTCGCCGAACGCCGGCTGCGCGCGCGACTGGCCGCCATCCCCGGCTGGCGGGTCGGCCGGTCGGTCCGCATCGCCAGCGGCTTCTACACGTCGCAGGCCATGGAGCTGGTGCGGATCTGATGGCGACGCGCGCTCCCCTCGCCTCGCGCTGGCAGAAAGTGGCAACCGCCTGGCTGCCCTTTGCCGATGCCGCGAGCGACGACCTGCCCCTGTCGCGCCTGCTGCGCCTTTCGCTGTTCCAGGTCAGCATGGGGATGACGACGGTGCTGCTGAACGGCACGCTCAATCGCGTCATCATTGTCGAACTCGGTGTGCCGGCCTGGCTGATCTCGCTGATGATCGCCCTGCCCTTGCTGTTCGCGCCGCTGCGCGCGCTGATCGGCCATCGTTCGGATCATCACCGTTCGGTGCTCGGCTGGCGGCGCGTGCCCTATATCTGGTTCGGCACGCTGATGCAGTTTGGCGGGCTGGCGCTGATGCCCTTTGCGCTGCTGCTGATGTCGCGCCCCGATGTCGCGGCAATCGGCACGGTGGCGGCGATGGTCGCGTTCCTGATGACGGGCGCCGGGCTGCACACCGCGCAGACGGCGGGCCTTGCGCTGGCGACCGATCTGGCGCCGGAGCAGGATCGGCCGCGCGCCGTCGCCCTGCTTTATGTCATGCTGCTTGTCGGCATGGTCGTGTCGGCCTTTGTGATTGGGGACCTGCTACGCAGCTTCAGCCCGACGCGGATGATCCAGGTCATTCAGGGCGTCGGCCTGCTGACCGCGATCTTCAACATCATCGCGCTGTGGAAGCAGGAGCCGCGCCGCCGCCTCGCCCCTGCCGAGGTGCAGGCCCCGCGCCCGCCCTTTGCCGAAGTGTGGCGCGCCTTTGCCGCCGATCCGGGCGTCGTGCGGCTGCTGCTCGCGGTCGGCCTGGGTGCGGCAGGCTTTGCGATGCAGGACATATTGCTCGAGCCTTATGGCGGCGAAATCCTCGGCATGACCGTCGGCGGCACGACCGAGCTGACCGGCCTGTGGGCGCTCGGCAATCTGATCGGCTTTACCTATGCGGCCCGGGTGCTCGACGATGGCGGCGATCCGCACCGCGTCGCCGGGCTTGGCGGCGTGGCGGGCATGTTCGCCTTTGCCCTCGTGATGTTCGCGGCACCTGCCCACGCCCCCGGCCTGCTCTATATCGGGGCCTGCGCCATCGGGCTTGGTGCCGGGCTGTTTCTGGTCGGCACGCTGACGGCGGCGATGGCGCTGTCGCGCAACGGCAGCTCGGGCATTGCGCTCGGGGCCTGGGGCGCGGTTCAGGCGAGTGCTGCGGGTCTGGCCATCGCTGCCTCCGGCCTTGCCCGTGACGGGCTGTCGGCCCTCGCGCTCCAGGGCTGGTTCGGCGCTGCGCTGACCGACCGGGCGACCGGCTATGGCGCCGTCTATCTGATCGAAATCGTTCTGCTGATGCTGACCCTTGCCGTTCTCGGCCCGCTTGTGGGCCGGGGCGGTCGCGCCGAACCGGCCAAGGGCGGCTTCGGACTTCAACAGTTCCCGACCTGAGTTTTATTGAGAGGAGAATGGGATGTCACGCGTGATCCTGGCCGGCCAGTTGGACGTGGCGGAGCTTTGCTTCTACGCTTTCGTCCTGTTCTTCATTGGCCTTATTTTCTACCTGCGCCGCGAAGACCGTCGCGAGGGCTATCCGCTTGAGGACACGGTCACCGGCCGTGTCGACAGCTCCTGGGGCCCGCTCAGCGCGTCCATGTACAAGGAGTTCAACCTGCCCTTCGGCCGCGGTGTCGCCACCATGCCGACCAAGGGCCGCGAGCCGGTGGACATCGCCGCCCGGCGTATCGACCGTTTCCCCGGCGCGCCATATGAACCGACCGGCAACCCGCTGGTCGACGGCATCGGCCCGGCCGCCTATGCTCAGCGCGCCGCATGGCCCGATCAGGATCGACACGGCAATCCGCGCATCGTGCCGATGGCCAGCGACGATCATGTCAGCATCGCGAGCGGCGATCCCGATCCGCGCGGCTGGACCGTGGTGGGCGCCGACGGCAAGCCGGCCGGCACCGTCACCGATCTGTGGGTCGACCGCGCCGAACATGTCGTGCGCTACTATGCGGTCCGCACCACCGGCGGCCGCGAGATCCTGGCCCCGATCGGCTTTGCCAACATCCATCGCCGCAAGCGGGTGATCGAGGTGGAATCGATCTCGGCCGCCCAGTTCGAGCAGGTGCCCGTCGTCGAGACCCCGGGCCAGGTGACCCGGCTCGAGGAAGACAAGATCATGGGCTATTTCGGTGGCGGCTATCTCTATGGCCTGCCCGGGCGCACGGAGCCGCTGCTGTGACCGAGTATGATGACGAGCCGATCCGCGGGCTGCCCGGCCATCTGCCCGCTGGCGAGGAAATCCTGTGGCAGGGCGGGCCGGACTGGCGGGTCTTTGCCCGCCACGGCTTCCACACGCGCTGGATCGCGGCCTATTTCGTCGCGCTCATCGCCTATGGGCTGGCAAGCGGCAGCCTGATCGGCGCGGCGCTGACCGTGGCGGCAGGGGCCGGCTGCCTCGGGCTTCTCTATCTGCTTGCCTGGGCGATTGCGGCGACCACCGTCTACACGCTTACCAACCGGCGGGTCGTGCTGCGCATCGGCGTCGCGCTCAACGCCTGTTTCAACCTGCCGCTGAAACTGATCAGCGGGGCGGAATATCGTCCGCTCGGCCCCGATCATGGTGATCTTGCCCTTCATATCGAAAATGGGCGGATCGGCTATCTGCTGCTCTGGCCCCATGCGCGGCCATGGCGGCTGCGCCAGCCCCAGCCGATGCTGCGCGCGCTTCCCGATGGCAAGCTGGTCGCCGAACGGCTGGTCAAGGCGCGTGCGGCCATCGGCCCGATCGCGCGCGGTGAAGCGGTCGGCGACATCAGCCCGGATCAGCGCCGCCCCGGCGCCCCGGCAATGGGAGCGGTCGCATGAGCGGACACGGTCATCATCATCACGAAAACATGGTGCCGCCGGCGGCGATTGCCCTGGCGGGGATGCTGATCGCGGCATCCTTCGCCCTCGTCGTCTCGGTCCGGTCGAACCTGCTGCCTGCCGCGCCGACGGCGGCCGAGCTGCGCGCGGCCAAGCATGTCGGGCTGGTGCGCGAACGGCTGCTCAAGTTTTCCGACACCGCCGCCGGCGAGGTGCTGGTCACCGATGCCCGGAGTGGCCGCGAAGTGGCGCGCATCGGCCAGGACGGCAGCGGCTTCATCCGCGGGGTGATGCGCGGCCTGGCCCGCGAACGGCGGATGCATGGCCTTGATGCCAGCAAGCCGTTCCGTTTGTCGCTGTGGGACGATACCCAGCTGACGCTGGTCGACATGGCGACCGGGCGGACGATCGAGCTCAACGGCTTTGGCCACACCAACCGCGCGGCGTTCCTGCGACTGATCGTGCCGGAGGCAACGCGCTGATGCTGTGGCGTCGCAACCGCTTCGACACCCCCTGCACGATCGCGATCGAGCAGAGCGAGGAGCATTTTCATGCCCATGTCGAGCTGGACGGCGATGTGCCGATCGGCCCCGGCGACCGTGTTCGTGTCCATGGCGCACCGATCCGGGTGCCGTTCGGCGCACGGATCGAGATCCGCCGGATGGCGACTGTCGAGATCGCCGGCCCGATCCGCCGGGCATGGACCAAGCTCAAGGCCAATTTCGAGCTGACCGAGCTTTACGAGGTCAGCTTCACTCCAGGGAGAATGCGATGAACGCGCCTGCCCGCCTCGGCACCAGCACGGAAAGCCTTGAGCTTGCCCGCACCGACACGATGCTGTCGCCGCGCTTCTACACGACCGATTATGCCGCGCTCGACCGTATCGACGTGTCGCGCGTGCGTGGTGAGTGGGATGCGCTGATGGCGGAAATGGAGTCGGACCCCAATCGCCATCATTTCCGCCGTGCGGAGGAGTTTGACGGCATTCTCGACACGCTCGAGCCGGCGCTGCGCAAGGAGTTCATCGACTTCCTCGTCAGTTCGCTGACCTCGGAATTCTCCGGATGCATTCTTTACGCGGAAATCGCCAAAAGGGTGCAGAACCCCGATGTGAAGAAGCTGTTCAAGATGCTGTCGCGCGACGAAAGCCGCCATGCCGGTTTCATCAACGACACGCTCAAGGATGCCGGGCTGGGGGTGGACCTCAGCTTTCTGACGAAGACCAAGAAATACACCTATTTCCGGCCGAAGTTCATTTTCTACGCCGTCTATCTTTCGGAAAAGATCGGTTATGCGCGCTACATCACCATTTTCCGCCAGCTGGCGCGCAAGCCGGAAAACCGGTTCCACCCGATTTTCAACTGGTTCGAGCAGTGGTGCAATGACGAGTTCCGCCATGGCGAGGCCTTTGCCCTGCTGATGCGCGCCGATCCGAAACTGCTCACCGGCCTGAACCGGCTGTGGATCCGCTTCTTCACCCTGTCGGTGTTCGCGACCATGTATGTGCGCGACCATAACCGCCCGGCCTTCCACAAGGCGCTGGGCGTCGATCCCGGCGATTATGATTTCGAGGTGTTCCGCATCACCACCGAGATCAGCCGCCAGGTGTTTCCGGTCACGCTGCCGATCGACGATCCGCGCTTCCGCGCGCGGATGGAGGATCTGCGCAGTGCCGCCAATGCCATCGAGGCCGCTCGGGCGCGCGGCGGGATCTCGGGAGCCATCGGACGCGTGGCCGGGGTCGCGCGTGCGGCGCGCGCGCTGGTGGGCATGTATCTGATGCGCCCCGAAAAGAATGAACTGCCGTCCACTGTCCGCATGGCCCCGGCATGGTGACCTTCGCCGACCATATCGGGCCGGCCCTGGGCATGATCGTCGCCTGGTTCCTGAGCACCGGGCTGATCGCCTGGGCCGCGAACCGGGCGCCGCGCACCTTTGGGCCAAGCCTGATTGTCGGCGGACTGGCCGGGCTGATCGGCCTTGGCGCGGTCGTCTATGCGGGCGCGGGCACCAGCCCGGCAGCCGCCTATCTGTCCTTTGCCGGCGCGCTCGCGATCTGGGGCTGGCACGAACTGGCATTTCTGACCGGCGCCTGTGCCGGGCCGCGGCGCGCGCCAGCATCGGGCGCGGACGGACGCTGGGCACGCTTCGTGGAAGGATCGGCCGCGATCCTGCACCATGAAATCGCGCTGGCGCTGACGGCGCTGCTGCTGGCGGGCATTTGCTGGCAGCTGCCCAACCGCACCGGGGCGGAAGCCTTTGGACTGCTGTTCCTGCTGCGGCTCAGCACCAAGATCAACCTGCATGTCGGGGTGCCGAACTTCTCCGACGATCTGCTGCCGCCGCAAATGACCTATCTGAAGACCTATTTCCGTCGCCGGCCGTTCGGGGCCGTGCTCGCCGTCTCGATCCTGGGAACGGTGGCGCTGGCCGGATGGCTTGGCTGGCGCGCCGCCGGGTTCGACCCGGGCAGCGGCGCCGCGACCGGCGCAAGCCTGGTGTTCGCGCTCGCGGCGCTGGGTGCGCTTGAACATGTTTTTCTGGGCCTGCCGCTGCGCGACGGGGCCCTGTGGCGCTGGGCGATACCTGCCCAGTCGCCCGACCGGATAAGGGGAGGCCGTTATGGATTATGAAGCGTTCTTCACAGGCGAACTCGACTCGCTTCGGCAGGAAGGGCGCTACCGCATCTTCGCCGAGCTGGAGCGGCGGCGCGGTGCCTTCCCGCGCGCCACGCGCCATGTCGATGGCGATCTGCGCGATGTGACCGTCTGGTGCTCCAACGACTATCTGGGCATGGGCCAGCATCCCAAGGTGCTGGCGGCGATGCACGAGACGCTCGACCGCTGCGGCGCGGGCGCGGGGGGCACGCGCAACATCTCCGGCACCACGCACCAGCATGCGCAGCTGGAGGCGGAGCTGGCCGATCTGCATGGCAAGGATGCGGCATTGCTGTTCACCTCCGGCTATGTGTCGAACTGGGCGGCGCTCAGCACGCTGGCATCGCGCCTTCCCGACTGCGTCGTGCTGTCGGATGCCGGCAATCACGCCTCGATGATTGAAGGCATCCGCCACAGCCGCGCCGAATGTCAGGTGTTCGCGCACAATGACTGGCGCGATCTCGACCGGCGACTGGCCGCGATCGGCCCGGACCGGGCCAAGCTGGTGGCGTTCGAAAGCGTCTATTCGATGGACGGCGATATCGCGCCCATCGCCGAAATCCTCGACGTATGCGAGGCGCATGGCGCGATGTCGTACATCGACGAAGTCCATGCGGTCGGGCTGTATGGCCCGCGCGGCGGCGGCGTGGCCGAGCGCGAAGGGCTGATGGACCGGATCACGGTGATCGAAGGGACGCTCGGCAAGGCCTATGGCGTGATGGGCGGCTATATCGCCGGTTCGCACGCGGTGTGCGATTTCGTCCGCAGCTTTGCCTCGGGCTTCATCTTCACCACCGCCCTGCCCCCGGCGCTGGCCGCCGGTGCTACCGCCAGCATCCGCCATCTGAAGGACAGCAATGCCGAGCGCGAGGCGCACCGTGAGCGGGTGGCGACCGTGCGCGCCCGGCTGAAGGCAGCGGGCATCCCGATGCTCGACAATCCCAGCCATATCATCCCGGTGATGGTCGGCGATCCGCGCCACTGCAAACAGATCAGCGACTGGCTGCTCGAAAACCACGCCATCTATGTCCAGCCGATCAACTATCCGACGGTGCCGCGCGGCACCGAGCGGCTGCGGATCACCCCGTCGCCCGTCCATGACGACGGCGATATCGACCGGCTGGTCGAGGCGCTGAGCGAATGCTGGTCGCGCTGCGCACTCAGCCGGGTGCCAGCCGCGGCCTGATCCGCCTGCCGCGATGTTCTGGAACGGGGCCCGGCCGAAACGGCCTGGCCCCGCCCGACAATGATAACCAGACCGAGGCAGAAGCTCACACCGGTGGACCAGCGCAGTCCCGCAGGGGCAGCATGCGCCCGGTCTGCGCTGCCGACCAGACCGCTCTAGCGCCGCCGGCCCATGGTCGGGGCGTGAAAATCGGGCGGCTTGTCGGCGATCCAGCGCAAGAAGCGTGCGATTTCCGGGTCGCTGGCGATCGCCGCGCGGTCGGCCCCTATGCGGGCGAGCTGGACGTTCGAAAAATGGGCGTGGACCATGCGGTGACAGATCGGGTGCAGCGCGACCACGTCACGCCCGCCCCGGCTGCGTGGCACCGGATGGTGCCATTCATGGCGCACGCCGACTGGCCGCGCACATAGCCAGCATAGGATCATCCAACTTGCCTGCCGCAGCGCTGCGGATGTGAAAAGGGCCTCGCTCCAAGGGGGGGAAGAGCGAGGCCCGATCCGGGTATGCCGGCGAACGGGAGGGGAAAACCCGTCCGACACCCTTTTATCATAGAGGATTGTCGTGCCCCTTTGTCGAAGGAGCCACGATTTTGTCGCGGGATGTCGCGGCCATCGGCCGGAACCCGGTCCTGCCGGGGCCGTTGATCGCGCATGACCAGCGACCAGCTTGTGCCCGCCCTCGCGCTATTCACCCTGATCGCTGGCGTCGCGATCGCGGCGATCGCCCTTGCCCGGTTCCTCAGGCGGCCGGGCAACCAGCATCCCCTCGACACGCCACAGGGCAAAGCGAACGAGGCGCGATGGCCGGAGCGTCGGCGCGCAGAGGATCAGGCCCGCAAGGATCTCGATCCGCCGCGGTGAAGCGCCGCCAGAACCGATAGCCGGCGTCAGAGCGACGCCCCGAAGCGCTTCGGATTGCCGGGTGTCCGCGCCCGCCGCATACTCCTGGCACGCGGCGCTGGCCTTGTCGGTCAGACCAACGCCTGGCCGGCCCCGCCGCCAGAGCGATTTCCAATCCGAAGGCCTTTAATCTACGGCATTTTCCGGGTCGCCGGGTGTGTCCATCCGGCTTGAAAATGCTCCAATACCGGACGCGGTTGCCGCCAGCCGCAAGACACGCGAGGCGGAATGCCCGCCAACATGCGCCCACGTCAGAGCAAAGACAGACCCCGAAAATGGCCTGTCGTCAGCGCCGATCCGCCATCCAGCGCGGTGATCGTGCCATGGCCGCTTGCGCCACACCAAACACATGGCCCGCAGATAAAAAAGGTCACCCCGGACAGGGTCCGGAGTGACCAAGGCCTACGCCTGGCTGCGGGCGTTACTGAGCGGCAGGCGCTTCGGGTGCGGTCTCAGCCGGAGCCGGAGCCGCCGCTTCAGGAGCGGGCGGCGGGCCGGCGGCTGCGATCCGCAGATAGGGATAATCGGCAATCATGCTCTGCCCGCCAAGCGGCTTGGGCAGGCCCTGATGGCAGGTCAGGCAGTTGACCTTGTACGGATCGCCCAGCGGTCCCTTGCGGTTGGCCGGGAAGACCGCCTGGAGCGGCGAGATATAGCCATGATTGATGTCGCGGACCATGCGGATGCCGTACCAGGCGGTCGCGCGCTGCGCCCGGCTGAGCGGCCATGACCGGAAGGACTGGCTATTGTGGCAATAGGTGCAGTTGACGCCAAGTGCCGAGGACAGATGCATCATGATGCCATAAGTGTCTTCGGCACTGCGGGTCCCGACGCCCGGATTCCAGCCCGGATAGGCGCTGGACGATGCGACGCGCGCATCCTTGGGATTGGACGACAGATAGTCCTCGAACGACCGGTTGGGCAGCGACGCATAGGCGACGTCGACGTCCGGGCTGTTCTGGCCGCGCTTGTTGCCGCGGATGGTAGAGGGATCATCAACCGGCTTGCGCGCCCAGACATTGGCCGGAACCGGCTGACCACGATGGCAGGTATAGCAGGTCACGCCCGTCTGCTTGACATGCGGCGACCAGGCAGCGTTGATCTTCAGGTTCATCTGCAACATCCGCCGCGCGACGACCTTGGTATAGATCTCGTCCGACGCCATGTTTTCCGGATTGTGGCAGTAGTTACAGCCCTGTTCCGGCGACACCCATTGGGTGATCGATGCCATCAGATGGTTGAAACGCTCAGCCGACAGGCCGCCCAGAACCTGGACATTCTCATAGACTTCGGACGCCTTGGGCCCTTCGTCCGCCGGCAGCGGATAGGGTGGCGGGGGAATGACCCCCGCCGGTTTGATGTTGTCGGTGTCGATGACCTGGGCGAGGCCCGCGCCACGATAGCCGGTCTGTTCGATCTTCTTCGGGCCCAGTTCGCATCCGGCAAGGGCCATCAGCGCTGGGATGCCGGCGACAAGGACGAGGTGACGGTTCATAGCGCGGTCCTCGCTTAGAGTGCGGCCGGAGCGGCCGGCGGATTTTCCATCGGCACCGGCGGCAGCGTCGCCGGATCGATGGTGCCGCTGTCGGGATAAGACGGGGCATAATGATGCTCGACCGCCCAAAGGTACCAGTTGTCGACGACAGTGCCCGTAAGCAGGATCCCGATACCGCCGGTCAGCGTCGTCAGCACCGCAAACCACCATGCCCAGCGATGGATCGATTCCATGTTGGCATTGAAGCCCATGGTCCAGCGCCAGAACAGGGCACCGCGCTCGGTGGCGGTACCGCGGTCGGTGATCTGCTCGATCTCGCGCTCGGCCCCGTAGCGGGCAGTGGCAAGGATCGTTGCGCCATGCATCGCAAACAGCAGCGTCGAGCCGTAAAGGAACACGATCGAGAGACAGTGGAACGGATTGTAGAACAGGTTACCGTACCGGATCGAAAAAGCCGCCGTCCAGTCAAGGTGCGGGAAGATGCCGAACGGCACCGCTTCTGACCAGCTGCCCATCAGCGCAGGGCGGATGAAGCCGAGAACCAGATAGAGCCAGATCGCGCTCGCAAACGCCCATGGAATATGCGTGCCCATGCCGAGCGCCTTGGCGCGCATGAAGGTGCGGAGCCACCAGAGCAGGATCGACGCGGTCAGGAAAAAGCCGGCAAGGATCCACCAGCCCCCCTGAGCCAGCGGCACAAAGGGCGAAAATCCCCATTCCGGCCCCGGCGGCTCAAGCGCGAGCCAAGGCAGCTGGCGTACGAACTCGACCGGGCTCCAGTTGACCGAAGCGGCCATGTTCAGGCCGATGATCTCGAACGCGAGAAAGCCGAGCAGAAGCGAGGCAAGACCGAGCTTGCCCAGATAGAAGGGGCCGATCTGGGCCGCGCCCAGCTTGCCCATCCAGTAGTTATAGCCGCCCTTGCCGAGGCGCGGGTCGTTCCCCGCCGGCAGCGGCACCCCATATTCGGGGGCCGTGCGCAGCTGGATCTCGTTGAACAGCGAATAATAGCGGGACATGGCGCGTGCCTCCTCAGGACCAGATCGGCAGATTGAGCCACCAGGTCCACCATTCGGGCCAGCCGCGGGTCCAGAACGGTCCGGAGATCACGATGCACACCGCGCTCCAGAAGCCCGCATTGAGCGCGAGCAGCAGCCCGACGCGGTGGATGCCCATCGTGCCGACCGAATAGCCGATCAGGTCGCGGAAGAATGTATCTTCATATTCCGGCGTCTTGACGGTGCCGCCCTTGGGCGGGTTCGTCGCCGACAGCACCAGCCCGCCATGCATGGCAAGGGCAAGCGTGGTGGTGAAGAAGAACGACACCGCCAGCATGTGCGCCGGATTGTAGTGGAAATGCAGATAC
This sequence comes from Sphingomonas sp. URJC2, assembly GCF_059803575.1. NCBI lineage: Bacteria > Pseudomonadati > Pseudomonadota > Alphaproteobacteria > Sphingomonadales > Sphingomonadaceae > Sphingomonas > Sphingomonas sp. URJC2. Next base: position 11,105 of record NZ_JAPFGX010000022.1, on the reverse strand, counting down.
TGGTAGCCGGTGTTCGACACCCAGTCGAGATGGCTGAAGATGCCATAGGGGAAGCCATGCCCCCAGGCGCCCAGCAGCATCGGCCGGACGACGACCAGCGTCACATAGGCGAAGATCGCCACGCCGAAGGCGATGGGCACATGATAGCCCATGCCGAGCTTGCGGCAGATTTCGACCTCGCGGAGCGCCCAGCTGCCGAATGCGCCGATCGCGCAGACGGTGATGATCTGCCAGAACCCGCCTTCGCGCAGCGGCGCGAGTGCCAGGCCGTAGGACAGATCGGGCGGCTCGATCGAGATCAGCCACGGGTTCCAGGTCGGCCCCAATGAGGCCGCATACAGGATCAGCCCGGTGCCGAGCAGCGAGAAGAACGCCGCAGTGACCCCGAAGAACCCGACATAAAACGGGCCCACCCAGAAGTCGAACAGGTCGCCCCCGATGAGCGTCCCGCCACGGACGCGGTACTTTCGTTCATAGCTCAAGAGCGCCATGACTTAACCCCTCCCCTGCCTGCTGGCGGGCATGCATGCGATTAATAGCTCCGGTTTCCCGGGCCGGTCAGCCGGCCGGTCAGACCGGCCGGCTGGGACGGGACAGGCCGAAGCCGTCCCGTCCCGACGAGCGGATCAGGGTGTTGCCTGATCCGTCGCGGCCGGCGCCGTTGCCACGGCAGCCGCCTTCTTCGGTCCATCGAGCCAGTTGAACCGGTCGGTGCTGAGCAGGATGAAATGGATCATCAGCGCGAGCACGAACAGGAACACGGCAAGTGCGACCAGCGTACGACGCGGGTCGAAAATCAGCCAAATTCTCCACATGTCTCGTCCTCCCCTCAGACCATCAGGCTGGTGATGGCGGTGCTGGCGAAATCCACGCCAGTCTGCAGCGCCGCATAACCGTCAGGCCCCGGAATCCACGGCCGCCACATCCAGGCAAGGAAGTGGGCGACGATGGCCACCAGCGTGAACAGGATGAAGCTGCTGACAAACAGTTTGTGGAATTCCTTCGCTTCGTCGGGGGTGAGATAGGTCCCCGGACCGAAGCGATCGTCTCTGGTATCGCTCATGCTTCCGTCTCCAATCTGCCCGGCCGGTAACAATGCGGCGCGAACGCCTCCGGGCGACCTCCGCACGACGCCAGTCGCCGTGCGGATTCATGCTCCCCGCCCGATGCCGGCGCATGGCCGGCGGGACGAAGGGAAAAGGGTGAAATGTTCATGCCGGCTGCCCTTCGAGCAGCGCATCGGCGAGGCGCTCGGCCGTCACCAGATGCTCGCCATGCCGGCGCGCGGCGCGTTCGGCGGCATCACGCAGCCGCTTGGCGGCCGAAATGCGCACCAGCACCGGCTGGGCCTCAAGGATCGCGTCAAGCTTGGCCTTGGCGTCGGCCTCCCAGGCCATTTCGGCCCGCGCCCGTGCCGGCGTCGGATCGACGGCGTCCATCTGCGTCGACAGCGGCAGGATGTGGAACAGCGCATCGAACAGCGCGTTGCACACCTCCTGCAGGATATAGGTGCAGCCGGAATAGCCCATGAACGGGGTGCCGGTGTGCCGCCGGATGACCGCGCCGGGAAAACTGGCCGGGACATACATGCCGCGCGCGCCGCATTCGGCCATGTACATCCGCTCGTTATAGCTGCCGAACAGGATCAGCGGCGGATTGGCCTTGATCGCCTGGCGCACCGCCTCATTGTCGGGCTTCACCCCCGCGCTGCGGCAGAAGCTGAATGCGCAGGGCAGCCCCATATCCTCTTCGAGGAAATGCCGGACGCCGCGGGCATAGGTTTCGTTGGCGACAATGCCGAAACTGGCAGTGCCGAAGAAATCCTGCGTCACCGACCGCCAGAGATCCCAGAGCGGCTTGATCGTGGTGTGCTTTTCGCGCGCGATGAACGGTTCGGGGTCCAGCCCGGTCAGCTCGCCCAGCTTGCGCAGGAACGCCGTGGTCGATTGCAGCCCGATCGGCGCCTGCAGATAGGGCCGGTCCAGCGCCTCGCACAGCAGCCGCCCGAACTCGCGGTACATGCAGATGTTGACGCTGGCATCGGCCAGCCGGCGAATATCGGCCAGATGGCTGCCGAGCGGGAACACCATGTTCACCTCGGCCCCGATGCCTTCGACCAGACGGCGGATTTCCGCGAGGTCGGAGGGCATGTTGAACATGCCGTACATCGGCCCGATGATATTAACGAGCGGGCGCTCACCCTCCTTCAACCGCTTCGGCCCGGGCATTTTCTTCGGCCCGAACTGGGTCCACAGCCAGGCAAGCGCGCGGTCGGCGGCCTGCCACTGATCCTCGTCGATGGTGCGCGGCAGGAAGCGCTGGATCGTCGTGCCCTCGGGCGTCACGCCGCCACCGATCATCTCGGCGATCGAGCCGGTGACGACGACCGACGGCAGATCGGGGTCGAGCGTTTCCCACGCCCGGCGCATCGCGCCTTCGGTGCCGTCGCGGCCCAGCTCCTGTTCCGACAGGCCGGTGACGGTGATCGGCAGTTCGTGCGGCGGCAGCGCATCGGTGTAATGAAGCACCGAAGTGACCGGCAGGTTTTCGCACCCGACCGGCCCGTCGATGATCACCTGCAGGCCCTTGACTGCGGTAAAGGCATAGACGGCACCCCAATAGCCGCCCGCCCGGTCATGATCGAGGATCAGCGTCATTGGCCGATTGCCTCCTGCGCCTTGGCCGCAGCGATGCGGCGCGCCGCGAACTTTGCCTTGAAATCCGGCCGGTCGACCGGCGTGTCTTCCCACACCCCGGCGGTCGCGCCGTCGCCGACACCGTCGAAAAAATCGCGCATCCGGTCGAACCGCGCCTGATTGGCGAGCGCGGCCCCGACCACCATTGCCAGGCTGCCGGCCCCCGCCGGCCCCATCAGCGGCCGCGCCGAAATCAGGTTGGTGAAATAAAGCGCGGGCAGCGCCTTGGCCTTGGCATGCTGGACGACCGGCGTGGTGCCGATGGCCAGATCGGGGCGATATTCCTCGACCGCCGCAATGTCCTGTTCAAGGCTTGCCCGGTACTGGACGAAGGTGCCGCGCGCCTCCAGCCAGGCCCGGTCCGCTTCCGACCAGGCGGTGCGCGGGCAGGCGGTGCCGACATAGGGCACCTCGGCCCCGCTTTCGATCAGCAGCCGGGCGACGAGCAGTTCGGAACCTTCATAGCCCGAGACGGTGATCCGCCCGCGCACCGGCCGGGCGGCCAGCGCGCCGCGAATGGCGGGCAGAAACTGGTTCTGGGCGGCGGCGACCTTGTCAGCGGCGATACCGCAGGCCTCACCGATCGCAGCCAGCCAGTCCGCCGTGCCATCGACGCCGACCGGTGCCGAGCCGATGACCGGACGTCCGGCGGCCTGAAACTCGCGGATGCTGGCGGTGTAGAAGGGATGGATGGCGGCGACCGCGGCGCAATCAAGCGCGCCATACAGTTCGCGCCATTCGCGCGTCGGCACCACCGGCCCGGCCTGCAGGCCGAGCGGGGCGAGCATCATGCCGATGCCCACCGGATCGGCCGGGAACATTTCGCCGAGCAGCGTCACCGTCGGCAGATCGGCGCGCTCGCGCGGGGCCTGCACCGGCCCTGCCTGGGCTTCCTTGCGGGCATAGGCGAGCATCGCGCCCGCCAGCACATCCTTGGCCTCGGCATGGGTGGGCACACCAAAGCCCGGCACATCGATGCCGATCACGCGCACCCCGTTGATCTCGCGCGGCAGCAGCTGCAGCGGCACGCCCGATGCGGTGGGCACGCACAGATTGGTGACGATGATCGTGTCGTAGAGCGCCGGATCGGCGAGCTGGAACACCGCGTCGCGAATGTCCTCGAACAGCTTGCCGGTGACGAGCGTTTCGGAGTTGAACGGCACATAGCCGACCGTCCGGCGCGCGCCGTAGAAATGCGAAGTGAAGGTCAGGCCATAGACGCAGCAGGCCGAGCCCGACAGCACGGTCGCGGTGCGCCGCATCCGCAGCCCGACGCGCAGCGAACCAAAGGCCGGGCACATGCTTTGCGGCTGATCATGCGGCCCCTTGGGATAGTCGCGGGCATAGCCGTCGAGCAGTTCCGCCTTGCCAGCCGCCGCCGCCTGGGCGCGCAGCTTTTCCGCGCCCGCATGGCAGCCGCCAGCCTCAACCGGGCCAGCCTCGACCGGCGCGGAACCCAGTGCCCCGGCATCGACGGAAACCGTCGCGTCGGGCGCGGCGTCGATTCGGTCGAGCGTGCGGGTGGAGGGAGACCGGTCAGTCATCGCTCAGACCTCGTCGTAAATCACTTCGAGGGACGGCCGCTCAGCATAGGTGCCGCCGCGCATGTCCGCCTGGGTGGCGGGCACCAGCGTCACATTGCCGCCGGTCTCCTCGGGCTTGAACAGGCCGAGCAGACCGTCCTGGTCGAGCGGGCGCGGCTGGAGCGGCGGGGCCGTCTGCACATTGCTCGCCAGCTCCTCGAACAGCGACCCCCATTGCCCGTCGGGCCGGCCGATGATCTGGTAATTGGCCGATTTGCGGCGGATATCCTCATGCGCGGGGATGGCGCAGAGCACCGGAATGCCGACCGCATCGGCAAAGGCATGCGCCTCGCCCGTGCCGTCATCCTTGTTCACGATCATGCCGGCGACGCCGACATTGCCGCCCAGCTTGCGGAAATATTCGACCGCCTTGCAGACATTGTTGGCGACGTAGAGCGACTGGAGATCGTTCGAGCCGACAACGATCACCTTCTGGCACATGTCGCGGGCGATCGGCAGGCCGAAGCCGCCACAGACCACGTCGCCCAGGAAATCGAGCAGCACATAGTCAAAGCCCCAGTCGTGGAAGCCGAGCTTTTCCAGCGTCTCGAAGCCGTGGATGATCCCGCGTCCGCCACAGCCGCGACCGACTTCCGGCCCGCCAAGTTCCATCGCGAACACGCCGTCGCGCTGAAAACAGACATCCTCGATGGCCAGTTCGTCACCGGCGAGCTTCTTGCGCGACGAGGTTTCGATGATCGTCGGCGTGGACTTGCCGCCGAACAGCAGCGAAGTGGTGTCGCTCTTCGGGTCGCAGCCGATCAGCAGCACCCGCTTGCCCTGCTGGGCGAGCATGTAGGACAGGTTGGCGAGCGCAAAGCTCTTGCCCGATCCACCCTTGCCGTAAATCGCGATGATCTGCGTCGTCTTGGTGGCGGCGCCGGTCGGCACCGGGTCTGGATCGACCGCGGCTTCCGCACGCAGCGCGTCCACATCCAGCATCGTCATGCCCTTGTCCTCCAGTCGATGACCATTTTCAGGCAGCGCGGATCGCCGAACGCGGTTGCATAGGCCTCCGCTGCCTTGTCCGCCGGGCGCACGTCGGTGACGAGCCCGTCGAGCGACAGTTGCCCGCTCTCGATCAGCGCGCGCGTGGCGGCGAGATCGGCGGGCTGAAACTCGGCAGCGATGCGGATGCGCGCCTCACGCTGGAAAGCGGGCGGAAAAGCAAAGGCGACCGGCTGCTGGTAAAAGCCGCCCAGCACCAGTTCGCCGCCGCGCGCCATCCGGCCGATCAGTTCGTCGATCAGGCCATGCGCACCGCTGACGTCATAGATGGCGCGATAATCGCGCCGGCCATCATCGGCCGGGTTGATGACCTGATATCCCTCGGCCCCGCCGCGCCGCAGCGGATCGATTTCCCAGACGGTCGGCGCAGGCGCGCCGCGTGCAATCGCGATCCGCGCCAGCAACCGGCCGAGCACACCGTGCCCGACGATCAGATCGGGCGGATCAAAGCCCGGCAGCATGTGATGCGCGGTGGCGGCCAGCGCCATCAGCACACCGGCCTCGCCCAGCGACTCGGGGATCGGGATCGCCCGCGCCGCCGGCACGATCACCCGCGCCGCCGCACCGCCGAACAGGCCGTTTGCGCCCTTGAAACAGCGCGCGCCGGGCACGAACACCCATTCGCCGATGCGCGCCTGGGCATTGGCCCCGGCATCGGCAACGCGCCCCACCGATTCGTAGCCCGGCACAAGCGGATAGCCCATGCCCGGAAAAGGCGGCATCCGCCCCGTCCACAGCAGCTTTTCAGTCCCGGTGCTGATGCCGCTCCACGCGATGTCGACCAGAAGATCGTCGTCACCGACATCGGTGAGCGCAAGCGGCCGCAACGAAAGCTGCTCAGGCGCTTCGATGATGACCGCAAGTGATTCCATAATCTGGCCCTCCCCCCGGAGGCCCGTTCCATTCCGTAAGGTCAGGAATGGATGCCGGGTCAGATGTATGATGGTCTTGACACTATCGTGTGTCAACCTGAATTGACGTCAGCGGCGGATGACGATCACGCTGGCGGCAAGCGGGAGCGGGGTCGGCAGCAACCGCGCCGAGGCAAAGCCCGCCGCCCGCGCCATGCCGCGATATTCGGCAAAGCTGCGCGGCCGGCCGGAGCGCATCGCGGCAAGGTAAAACCCGAAATAAGAGGCTCCGACGCGGGGGGCCGACCGGGCCTCTGCCAGCGGCTCGACGATCAGCAGCGTGCCGCCGGGCGGCAGCGCGGCATGGATTCGCGCGAGCAGCGCGGCAACCGGGCCGTCATCATGGTCATGCGCGACCCGGACCAGCGTGATCAGATCATGCCCGCCGGGCAGCGGATCGCAGATGAAGCTACCGGGAATCGCCCGAAGCGGCAGATCGAGCCCGGCAAAGCGCGCGCTGGCGCGGGCGGCGACCGGCGGCAGATCGAACACCGCTGCCGACAGGCCGGGCGTGGCGCGGCACACCGTCTCGGCAAAGGCCCCCAGCCCGCCGCCAATGTCGAGCATCGCCCGGTGCCGGCCGAATCCATAGGCGGCGAGCGCCTGTTCGGCGACCATCGGCTGGCTTGCCGCCATCAGCGCCGAATAGCTGGCCATATCGGCCGGATCCGCGGTGCCGTCATAGCGCCACAGCGCCGCCAGCCGCCCCGGCCCGCCGCCGCGCAGCATCGCCAGCGGATCGGCCAGATCGGCATAGAGCAGCCGGTGATGGGCGATCATCTCGGCCACGCCGGGGCTGGTCGACATGGCCGCCCCGCGCGTGCCGAGCGTCCACACGTCCCCCACCTGCTCGGTCAGCGCCAGCGGCTCCCCGGCGCGCAGCAGCACGCGCACCGCCTCCGGCGTCAGGCGGGCAATGTCGGCGGCCTCCGCCTCGTCCCGCGGCCGTTCGGCGAGCGCCGCGAGCAGCCCCGATTCGATCAGCGCCTGGGCGATCTGCGAATAGACAAAGCCTGCCGACAGATCGAACAGGTCGCGGGCATAACGGTGCGCGACCGGCCGCAGCGGCGCACAGCGCGCGGCGAAACGCCGGAAGCCGGGGGCGGCGAGCAGCCGGTTGCGCCAGCCCGTCCAGCCGAGCCGCAGCCTGTGAAGACGGTTAGCCATTGCGGTCGATCACCCCATCTGTCCAGATGGTTGGACGCATGTTATGTCCAGGTCAACCGACAAGCGGGAGGGGCGGTATCGGCGTGGCGGCGGGGCGAGAGGCGGACGATCAGGGCGTCGTGGTGGTCGGGGCCGGCATTGGCGGCCTGGTCGCAGCGACGCTGCTTGCCGCGCGCGGTGTGCCGGTCACGCTGATCGAGCGTCAGGCGGCCCCGGGCGGCAAGGCGCGCATGGTCGAGGTGCCCGGCGCCGATGGCCCGGTCTCGGTCGATGGCGGGCCGACCGTGTTCACGCTGCGCGACGTGTTCGACGAGGTGTTCGCCGAAGCGGGGGCCGCGCTCGACGATGAAGTGACGATCACCCAGGCCGATATCCTCGCCCGCCATGGCTGGAGCGATGGCAGCCGGCTCGATCTGCATGCCGATCCGGAGGCGAGCGCCGCGGCCATCGCCGCCTTTGCCGGTGCGCGCGAGGCCGATGGCTTCCGCGCCTTCATGGCGCAGGCGCGGCACAGTTTCGAGACGCTCGAGCACAGCTTCATGCGTGCCACGCGCACCAACCCCATCGGCCTGACCTGGCGGATCGGGATGATGCGGGTCGGCGCGCTGGCCGCGATCCACCCCTATACGCCGCTGGCCCGGATGCTCGGCCGCACGTTCCGCGATCCCCGGCTGGTGCAGTTGTTCGCCCGCTATGCGACCTATTGCGGCTCCTCGCCCTATCGTGCGCCGGCGACGCTTGCGCTCATCGCCCATGTCGAACAGGCCGGGGTGTGGCTGATCGAAGGGGGCATCCACGCGCTGGCCGCCGCGCTTGCCCGGCTGGCGGTGCGGCACGGTGCGGTGCTCCGCACCGGCGCAAACGTGACGGAGATCGAAACCGGCGGCGGCCGCGTCACCGGGATCAGGCTCGATTCGGGCGAGCGGATCGCGGCGCGGGCAGTGATTGCAGGCGCGGATGTGGCCGCACTCGCCGCCGGCCGCTTCGGCGGCGGCGTGGCGCGGGCGGTGAGCGCCCCTGCCCCTGCCAACCGGTCGCTCTCTGCCTTCACCTTTTTGATGCAGGCACAGGCCGAAGGCCTGCCGCTTGTCAGGCATAATGTTCTTTTTTCAGATGATTACCGGGCGGAGTTCGACGATATTGCCGGCGGCCGCCCGCCGCGAGACCCGACCGTCTATGTCTGCGCGCTCGACCGTCCGGCGACGGCCGGGGCGGCGCCGTCCGCCGGGCCGGAACGCTTCCAGATCATCGTCAATGCCCCCGCCAATGGCGACCGCCATGATTATGGCCAAGAGGAGATCGAGACATGCACCAGGCAGATGCAGGCGCGGCTGCGGGCATGCGGGCTGGACCTCAGCCCAACCCGGCCCCCGGTCGTGGTGACGCCGACGGATTTCGAGCACCTCTATCCCTCGACGGGTGGAGCCCTTTATGGACGGGCCTCGCACGGATGGGCGGCGTCCTTCCTCCGCCCCGGCAGCCGGACACGGATCCCTGGGCTTTATTGCGCGGGCGGGAGTGTCCATCCGGGCGCGGGGGTGCCGATGGCGGCCTTGTCCGGTCGATTGGCGGCGAAGACCGTTCTGGCGGACCTCGCTTCGACCGGGCGGTCGCGCCCGGCGGCTATGCCTGGTGGTATGTCGACGCCCTCTCCGACGGAGGCGATTTCGGGCTGACGATCATCGGCTTTGTCGGCTCGGTGTTCTCACCTTATTACAAGGCGAGCGGGCGCGGCGAGCCGATCCGTCACAGCGCGATCAACGTCGCGCTTTATGGCCCGCGCGGCGCGCGCTGGGCGATGACCGAACGGGGTGCCGCCGCCGTCGCCCGCGCGCCCGATCTGCTCGCCGTCGGGCCGAGCGCAATGCGCTGGACCGGCGAGGGGTTGGTCATCGACATTGACGAGATCGCCACCCCCCTGCCCCGCCGCGTGCGCGGGCGGGTGCGGCTGCTGCCCGAGTTCATCAACCCCAACAGCTTCACCCTCGATCCCGATGGCCGGCATCACTGGCGGCCGATCGCGCCGCGCGCGCGGGTGGAGGTGGTGATGGACAGCCCCGGCATCAGCTGGAACGGCCATGCCTATTTCGACTGCAATGACGGGTCGGAATCGCTCGAGGCCGGCTTTGTCGACTGGCAATGGTCGCGCGCGCATCTGGGGTCTGACGTGGCGGTGCTGTATGAAGGGGTGCGGGCCGACCGGTCGCGCTTTGCCGCCGCGCTGCGCTTCGATCATCAGGGCGGCGTCAGCGAGGCGGAATTGCCCCCGGCGGCCCCGCTGCCGCGGACATGGTGGCTGATGAATCGCGAAACCCGGGCCGATCAGGGCGTGGCACGGGTGCGCCGCACCTGGGAGGACACGCCCTTCTACGCACGCTCGGCGCTGGAGACGACGCTGTTCGGTGAACGCGTCGCCGCCGTGCATGAAAGCCTGTCACTGACCCGGTTCGTGTCGCCCGCCGTCCAGTGGATGCTGCCCTTCCGCATGCCCCGCCGGCCCGGCTGAGCCGGCAGACAGTGGCGGTGAACTTGGCGGCGGCGCGGCGGCGGCTTCCTCCGCGGCGCGGCGCGCGCGATCGGCGTTGATCTCGCGATTGACGGACCAGAGCTGCCAGAACAGCACACCGAGGATCAGCGGGCCGAAGATGACGAACTCGATCCAGCCATAGCTTTCGTTCATGCTGCCCCCGTTGCCGTTCCGGCGAGCACCGCGCGGATATGCGCCGCGACCCCGGCCGGATCCTCTTCATGCGCCAGATGGCCAAGCCCGGCCAGAGGGTGAAACGCCGCCCCGGCCTCGGCCGCCGCCGCCCGCCCCTCGGCCAGCGGCACCGCGGCGTCGCGCGCGCCGTGCAGGATCGTCATCGGCACGCCCAGCCTGGGCAGCGCGGCCGCGACCGGCGCCAGATCCCAATCGGCCATCAGCCCGATCGCCCCCGCACAATGCCCCGGCGACGCGAACAGCCTGCCGTAAAGCGCCGCCCCTTCGGCATCGATGCGCGATCCGGTGCTGCGGGCAAGGAAACTGTCGGTGCGCACCGCAAACCGCGCCAGCCCCGCCGCCAGCCAGGGCATTGCCGGATTGGCGAACATCAGCCGCGCCATGCCCGACATCAGCCCGGCCGCATCCCCGCCAAACGGCCTGAGCGCGGGGCACAGGGCGATGACATGCACGGGCGGCGATGATCCGGCAGCGGCCGGCACCACCCCGTCCATCACCATGCGGACGGCGATCGCGGCACCCGCGCTGTGGCCGATCAGCGCCACGGGCGCGATCCCTTCCGCCGCGCACAACGCCCCCAGCGCACGGGCAATGCCCGGCAGCGCCAGCCCCGTGGGCAGCCGCCCGCGGGTGAAGCCATGGCCGGGCAGATCGACCGCGACGATGCTGAACCCCTCGGCCAGCAGCGGGGCCAGCCCGCGCCAGCTGTGCGTCGCCGCCCCGGTGCCGTGGATCAGCAGCAGCGTCGGGCCGCTGCCGAACCGCTGGACGTGCCAGACCAGCGGGCCATTGGCGACAAAGCGGCTATGTTCGGCAAGCGGCCAGCCCCGGCCTTCGCGCCGCCAGTCGGGCGCGGTCATGGCACCGCCGCCATCATCGCCGCCGCATCGGCGCGCGGCAGGTGCAGATAGCGCCCGGCCATCGCGGTGGCGAGCGCCGCCGCCTCGCCCTGCGGACGCGGGCCGATGTCGATCACCACCGCGCCCAGCCCGGCACGGGCGATGCGCCGGGCGGCGGC